>JACQWM010000018.1 GCA_016209275.1 Candidatus Omnitrophota bacterium | reverse complement strand
CACCGTCAGGCGCAGATGGTACGTCTGCCCCAGCGCGAGGGCTGGACTGGGGGCGGGTGCACTGCCCAGCAGAGAGAAGGTGCCGCCTTGGACGCGGTAGAGGCTGACATTATTCGTATCCACCCGCAGGCGCAGAAAGTAGTGGTTGTTGGCATCGACATAGCGCGCTGCCAATCCCACATAGCCGCCGCCAGTCAGCGGGGTGAGCTGGCTGCTGATTTGGTAGTCGGCTTGCGCCAGCGCGCTGGCCGAGCGCACCGTGGGGACTCCGCTGGAAATGGGATCAGTCTGGGCGAGCTGGTTGTTGCTGATCCCCCAGGTCCCGCTAGTCACCGTCCATAAGGGTCCGGGATTCGTCGCACTATCCGGGCGGGTGAAGTCATCGGTGAGCAGATCCGCCGCCAGCGCTGGAGCGGCGGCGCTTAGCGCAATCCCAAGCAGAATAAGGCGCCAGGAATGTCTCAGTGGATACCGTCCTTAGAGTTGGGGAACTTTTGTCTTGACGCCGTTCGCCTCGCCCAGCACGGCGCAGCGGTCGGTCTTCTGCAGAATGGTCGGCACAGCCGCCAAGTCATTGGCCCGAATCGTCTGGCCGCCGGCTTGCCAGGCCACGATGCCGCCTTCGAGCACGACCGCCTTGGCGAAGCCAAGGCCGGCGAGCGTCTTGGCGGCCTCGGGTGCTCGATGCGCGGAGTGTATGCAATAGAGGATGATGGGCTGATCGTTCGGCAGTTCCGCGGTGATGGACGCCACCTGGTCATACGAAATGTTGCGCGCCCCCTCGAGATGGCCGGCGGCAAATTCATCCGCCTCGCGCACATCGAGAAACGTCACCGGTGTCGCGGCCTCCAGCTGCGCTTTGACCTCCGCGACCGTCACATACGCGGCTCCCTCCTGCCGCGGCGGCAGCTCCTCCGCCGCCCCACATGCGCCCATCCCTATCAGGCCCATGATCGCGGCCACACCCAGCACTCGCATCACGCTCATCCTCGTTCCTTGTCGGTTGACGGCCCCGTGCGTGCCATGACCATACCACATGAGAGATAAATCGTCAATATAATTTTGTAGTATCATCAAATCAGATCGCCCAACGGGATCGGGCGTTCGTGTCGCGCAGTGCTGTCGGCGAGCTTTTGGTGAGCTTATGCAATACATTGTATTGTACGGAAAAACCCGCTCATGATCAAGAACATTTCATGTGATAACGCAAGACCCTAGTTGTCTTATTGTTCCATGGTGCCCGATAAGGGAAAGGACAGCTCCACCGTCGTGCCGCGGCCAGGCTCGCTGGAAAGCTGCAGGCGGCCGCCGTGGCGCTCCACCACCCCTTTGACGATGGCGAGGCCCAGCCCCATGCCCCGCTCTTTCGTGGTGAAGAACGGATCCCACACGGCGCCCAGTTGATCCGCGGCGATGCCGCTGCCGGTGTCGGTGATCCTCAGGATGAGACGGGCCTCGCGCACGCTGGTGCTGACGGTGAGCTGCCCACCGTTGTCCATGGCTTCCAGGCTGTTGAGCAGCAGATTCAAAATCATCTGCTTGAGCTGTTTGCCGTCGGCCTCGAACGTGACGCCGCGCTCATCGAAGCGGCGTGTGACCTTCACCTGCTGCTTGAGGCACTGATTGGAGAGCAGCTGCAGCGTCTCCTCCACCAGCGACGACAGATGCGTCGGGGCCAACTCCAGCGGGGCCGGCTTGGCGAAATCGAGCAGCTCTTGGACGATCGTGTTGATGCGGTTGATCTCCCCCTGGACGATGCGAAAGAAGCGCCCGCGGAAATCCGGATCCTGGTAGCGCTCCGGCAGCAGCTCGGCGAAGGTCTTAATCGCCGAGAGCGGATTTTTGATCTCGTGCGCCATGCCGGCGGCGAACTGGCCGGCGGCGGCCAGCCGCTCTTGCAGCAGCAGCCGCTCCGTGGCCGCCTTGAGCTGCTGGTTGGCTCGCAGGAGCTCTTCATACGAGAGCGCGTTTTCCACCGCCATCGCGGCTTCGTTGGCCAGCATCGCAAACGCGTGCAGATCATCGATCGAATACGGCTCGCCGGATTGCTTCGGCCCAAGCACCAAGACCCCGATGAGCCGATGCTCAATCAGCCCGGGAATCACCAGGGCGGCTCCGAGGCCGGCGAGCTCCCGGCGGATGGACACGTCGCGGCAGCGGGCGAGGTCGTCGATCGTGTAGACGCGCCGCTGCGCCTTGAGCCACTGGATCAGCGGATGCGCCTCCTCGAGCACATAGCGCGATTCAAGCGACAGCCGCTGCGGCCCGCGGCTGGCCCGCAGCGTATAGCCGCCCTCCGCCCCATCCCGCAACAACAGCGAGGCGTGCGTGACCCCGACCGTCTGGCTGATGACGCGCGTGATCAGCTTGGTCAGCGTCTTGACTTCGCGCACCTGGGTCATGCCGCGCGCCGCCTTTTGCAGCGCTCGCTGATACCGACGCTGCTCACGCAAGAGTGCGTCTTCCGCCTGCCGCCGCAGGTACGCGTAGGCGAAGGGCCCGGCGGTGGCTAGCACGGTGCACAGTCCCAGCGGCGCCATCCACCACAGCGATCCGAGCCGCGCCTCCAAGACCCCTCGGCCCCACCAGCTCATGACAAAGGGGATCCCGAGGACGGTCAGATAGGTCGCCAGCAGTGCGCCGGTGCGCGTGACCGCCAGGCGGATATCCATGAGGTGATGGCGCACGATCGCGTAGGTGGCCACGACACCGTGCAGCGGGATGGCGTAGGTGCCAAACGGCATGAGATACGGGATGGAGAGCTCAAAGGTGGGGAAAAAATTGGGCACCCCGCCGACATACGCCGCCAGCATG
This sequence comes from Candidatus Omnitrophota bacterium, assembly GCA_016209275.1. Taxonomy (NCBI): domain Bacteria; kingdom Pseudomonadati; phylum Candidatus Omnitrophota; species Candidatus Omnitrophota bacterium. The sequence continues at coordinate 12,292 of JACQWM010000018.1, read as the reverse complement.
GACCACGCAAAATACCTGAGCTGATTTCTCTTTGATCCTGAGGATCTCGCGCACACCCGGAAGAGCATCACCAGCCCGTACCCGGCCAAGGTGAACCACCAGAGGAAAAACACCGCATACAGCGGTCCCGGCAGCACGAAAAACTGAAACGGCGGGCTCTGCCGCACGCGCTCGATGAGCCAGGGGGTCGCATCAAGGCCGGCAAACACCGCGCCCAGCGCGTAGGAGAGCACCAGGAGCGGCTGCTGGCGGATTTTCCGCTCCGGCTCAAGCTGCAGGATGACGAAATGCACGAAGAAGACGGGGATGAAGATGACGCCGAGATGATTCCATCGCCACCAGAATAGCGCGCTGATCGCCTCGGCGCGCGTGATAGCGAGCGCTTCAAACCCGCTCCACCAGGCGATGGCCAAATAATACAGCGCGAAGAGCTGGTGGGACGGCCGGCTGGCCCCTTTGGCGTAGACCACCAGGGCCAGCACGCCCAAGGTGGCCGCCGTTAAGCCAAGCGAGATCACGTAATGCGCGAGCATCACCCACCGTGCAAGATGCCGCGGACGGCATCGAGGATCTGGGCGCGGTCGAAAGGCTTGGGCAGGTAGTCGCGCGCGCCCAGCTTCACCGCCTCCTTCGCCAGCTCAACGCTCTGATACGCCGTCAGCACCAGGATGGGGGGCTTGGTCTTGGCTTTCCTGAGAGTCCGCAGCACGTCAAGACCGTCGAGCTTCGGCATCTTGATGTCGAGGAGTACGACGTCAAACGAGGCGCGGCGGAGTGCCTCCAGCGCTTGCTGCCCGTTTTCCGCAAATGTCAGGTCGTAGTCATGTTCCAGGATCAAACTCAGCGATTCCCTAATTCCTTCTTCGTCATCCGCAATGAGAATCCGTGGTTTCGGCATGTCGTCCTCCTGTGATGGTTATAACGCTGGGGGTGTGGTCACGGAAAGACAGCGCACGGGCTTGGAGCCTGGGTTGCGCAGTTGATGCGGAATCGACGCGTCCAGGTACAGCGTGCTGCCCCGGGTGAGGCGATGGGTGGCCTGCCCCACGTGCGCCTCGAGTACTCCCTCGAGCACGTAGAGGAATTTCTCCGTGCCCACCTTGGCTTCCTCTTTATGCGTGGCCCCGCCGGGTTCGATGGTGATGAGTACTGGCATCAGCTTCTTCTTGAGGATGTCGGCGGTGAGCATCGCCAGCGAGGTCTTGCCGGCCTGGTGCACGTACACCTCGGCCCGGGCTGAGGCCGGCTGCACCGTCACGGCGTCTTTCAGGCGCGCCTCCTCGATGCCCGCATAGAGCTCCGTGACCTTCAGCCCGAGCGCGGTGGCGAGCGCGATGTGCGATTCGAGCGTGCCCGTCATCTTGCCGGTTTCGATGCGGGAGATCGTGCCGGCGTCCACCCCGGATCGCTCCGCGAGCTCCAGCAGCCTGACCTTCTGCGCCTTGCGGATGGCATGAAGCCGCGCCCCCACCGTTTTGGCGGTGTCGGCGGAAGGCGGCTTGGGGCGTTTGGAGCGGCGAACCGGCTTGGTGCGTGCGGCGGGGCTCATGCGGCGCTTCCTCCTCATTGTGGCGTCATCCGGTTTGCTCTCTGAGACAAGTCTGCCATGTTTTTCTCGATGCGTCAATATGAATTTGAACTATTTTCAAACCTACCCTTGACACCGCGGCGCCAAATATGGTATTGAAGATATTGCAAAGAGATTTTGGAGGTTCTAAATGCGCAACGTGGTGGCTGAAGGACGCTGGATCCCGTGGGTCTTTATCGCCATCGTCCTGGCCGCCCTGCTCGCCGCCTCCTTCCCGGCCTTCGCCGCCGACACCACCCCGCCGACCGCCCCGCCCCAGCCGACCGAAGGCTCCACCATCGACCGCGATGCGATCGGCGGCGGGTCGTATTACGTCTATTGGTACGGCACACCGGCGGCCGCCGATGCGGAATCCGGCATCGCGGCGTATGAACTCCAGGAGCGCGCTGGGCTCGCCGGGGCGTGGTCGACGCTGAGCACCACCGCCTACCGCTACGCCTACGTCAGCGGCCGGCTGGATACGACGACGTACTTCTACCAAGTCCGCGCGCAGAATAAGGCCGGCCTCTGGGGGCCGTTCTCGCCGAGTTCTGATGGCATCCTGATCGATAAGACCGTGCCCGTCACGATCGCCACCGTCACCGATGACGGAGCGGCTCAAGTATCGCTCACCAGCCTGCATGCGACGTGGACCCCAACGACCGACGCGCAGTCCGGGGTCGTTGGGTACCAGTACCTCATCCGGCAGGATTCGACCAGCGGGGCGGTGATCGTCACCTACACGTCCGTGGGCCTGGCCACCGAGGTCACGCGCGCGGCTTTAAATCTGCTGCCCGGCAAGCTCTACTTCGTGGGGGTGCTGGCGAAAAATGGCGCGGGCCTCTACTCCACCCCGCGCTACAGTGATGGCATCCGCACGCCGGATCCCACCCCGCCCGGTTCACCCGGCCAGCCGATGGAGGGCTCCTCCACAGCCACCGTCGATTACGACTACGACGGAGATGGCAGCTACTACGTGTCCTGGGCTGCGGCAAGCGATCCTGACTCCGGCATCGCGGCGTATGAGCTCCAGGAGCGCGCGGGCCCGGTGGGGGCGTGGATCACGCTGACCACGACGGCGACCTCGCGATACGCGGTCGTCAGCGGCAGGCTCAACACCATCCAGTACCGCTACCAAGTTCGGGCGAAGAACGGCGCTGGGGCGTGGGGGGGATGGTCGGCGTCATCCGATGGGATCGTCGTCGACAACACACCCCCCTCCGCGGTGACCGTCGCGGATGACGGATCAACGACCGCCTCCTCAACCTGGCTCCACGCTGTCTGGACGATCAGCAGCGACCCGGAGTCCGGCATCGCCGGCTACCAGTACTGCATCCGGCAAGATTCCACCTCTGGTGCTGTCATCGTGAGCTGGACATCTACGGGGACGGCCACCGAGGTCACCCGTGCGAGCCTGTCGCTGATCAACGGCAAGAAATATTTCATCGGGGTTGCCGCGAAAAACGGCGGCGGGCTGTTGTCGTCAACGCGCTATTCGGACGGCATCACCGTCGTCTTTGACACCACACCGCCCGTGATCACCAGCACGATGCCGGCGGATGGATCCGTGATCGGGGCGGCGCAAACCGCCCCAGCCATCGCGGCAACTGCCCAAACGGCTGCCAGCCCCGGCAGCCTCAGCGTTGTCCTCATCCCCGGCTTGTCGATGGGCGGAATGATGAGCAACAGCCTGTACGTCGTGCGCGCCGGGTTTCCGCCCAGCCTCCCGCCGCCGCAAGCCGGCAGCCGGATGATCGCGGTGGAAGGGAGCGCTGATGAAGTGATAAGCTCCGCGATCGTCAATGGCGTAGCTGCCGTCGTCACCGGCTCGGCGTTTCGCGCCGAGGGCGTGCCTGTCGTGGAAGGCCCTAATCAGATTGCGATCACGGCGAAGGATCTGGCCGGCAATCCTGCCACGAAAGTCATCACGGTCACCCTGGATACGCGCCCACCGGCGCGGCCGACGGTCGCGACAGCGCCAACCATCCTGGCAACCGCCACACACACGCTCACCGGCACAAAAACACCGCAAACGTCCGTGTGGATCTCCGATCAAGAAGTCGTCTCGCTGAATGACGCGACGACGTGGAGTGCGACCGTGTCGTTCATCGAAGGCGATAACGTCTTCGTCATCGTCACGAAAGATGCGGCCGGCAATGCGAGCGCGTCGAATACCGCGCGCATCGTTGTCGATGCCCTGCCGCCGGTGGTGAGCTTCGCTGCGCCGTCGAAAACGAACCTCACACCGGCCACACTGACCGGCAGCGTCGATGACAGCCTGACCGCCGTGACGATCAACGGCATCGTAGCCGCCCGTCAAGGGCAAGGCTTCTCGGTCGACATCCCGCTCTCGCCCGGTGCGAACACGCTGCGGTTAGCCGCGGTCAGCCCCAACGGCCATGTCACTGAAGCCGCGCATGCCATCACGCTGGGCACCATCCCCACGCTGCAGATCATCCAGCCTGCCGCGCGCGCCAAAGTGCCAGCGAATGCGCCGGCCACATTACAGGTGACGGCCTCGGATGCGGAGCAGGACCCCATCGAATACCGATTCTCCGTCGATGGCGCGCCGCTTGGCGACTGGAGCAGCGCGGCCTCGATCGTCTGGACGCCATCCTTAAGCGCCACCAGCGTGCATACGATCACCGCGGCCGTTCGCGACGCCTTCGGCGGCGAGCGCACTGTGGACGTGAAGGTGCGCGTGGCACGACCAACGGTAGAGCATCCGTGATGAGTGAACCAATGAAGTTGGCTATTACCCGATTCGTCGCGCACAGTCAGCGCACCTCCTTAAAAGCGTTTTGCGATGTCGCCGTCAATCACTCCCTGCTCATCAAAGGCATCCGAGTTGTGGAAGGTCGAAATGGACCATTCGTCAGCATGCCGAGGCAGCAAGGCACAAAAGGAGATTGGCATGACAGTGTCATTCCGCTCACGAAAGAACTCAAGGAGGAACTTCAACGCATCGTCCTTGAAGCCTATTACAGCCATTACCAACGCGGAGGTCTCCGATGACCAAGAGTGTTTGGTGCCTAATACTGATGAGCCTGCTGCTGACGAGTCAAGCGTACGCTGACATACCGCACGTCATCCGCTTCCAAGGGGACGCGAGAGACAGCAATGGCGTTCCGCTGGAAGGGCCCTACACGATGACGTTTCGGATCTATGATGCGCAGACCGCGGGGACAACGCTGTGGGAAGAAACGCAGCCGAATGTGGCCATCGCCGGCGGCCAGTTCAGCGTGCTGCTCGGCCAGGCAACACCGTTGAACATCGAATGGAACAGTGCCCGCTGGCTCTCGATCCAAGTGAGCACCGACCCGGAGCTCTCCCCGCGCCAGCAGATTACCAGTGTTCCGATGGCGTTGCGCGCTCAGGTTGCGGAGAGCCTAGCATCTCCCACGGACATCAGCGCTCGCGTCTTCAACGCGACGGCCATCAGCGTCCCGCATGGGACCTATACCCCCCTCACCTTTAACGCTGAACGGTGGGACACGGACGCCATCCATGACACCGCGGCCAACACCAGCCGGCTGACGGCGAAGACCGCAGGGAAATACCTGATCTACGGACATGTGCGGTTTAGCGCGAACTCGATCGGACACCGGCAGGTCGGCATTCGCCTGAATGAGTCCCCCGTCATCGCGCTGACCATGGGGGATGCGACCACCGGTGAACTCTCGGTGATCTCGGTGGTCACCCATTACGATCTTGCCGCGAATGACTACGTGGAGCTCGTGGTCTACCAGAACTCCGGCAGCTCGATCAGCGTCCAGAGCGCCAACAATCACAGTCCAGAATTCGGCATGGTGAAAATCCCATGAGGCGATATCAGATATGAAAAGCCCATTCCATATCAGATATGAAAGGCCCATTCTATATCAGATATCAAATGCCCATTTCATATCTGATATCGCTCGGAGAGGGGCTGCTGGGCTGACGGCGGTAGCGCTCGTGGTCAGCCAACTCGCGCTGCCGCCGCGGAGGGCTGAGGCGGCCCCGGGCTCCTCCACGGCCTCAGCCGGCTCGGCTCCGCCGCCGGCGGTGAGCACCATCCAAAGTTTTCAGCCGGATTTGTTCACCGGCCGCGCGACCACGTCGATTCCCATCGCCGTGCCGCCGGGACGCAAAGGGATGCAACCGAGTCTCGGCCTCTCCTACTCCTCCTCATCTCGCAACAGCTGGGTCGGGGTGGGCTGGGGCCTGGATCTGGGCTTTATCGAGCGCAACACCAAAGACGGAGTCCCGAAGTACGACAGCACCGATGCCTTCACCTTCATGTTCCAGGGCGTGGCCTCGGAGCTGGTGCGCATTGCCGATGGCACGTACCGCGCCAAAGACGAAGGGCTCTTCCTGCGCGTTGAGGATAAGAGCCTCAGCGGCTGGGAAGTGCGGGACAAATCCGGCACCCGGTATTTCTTCGGCCAGACCGCCGCCTCGCAGGTGGAGAGCCTGGGCCGCGCGTTCCGCTGGGGCTTGGATCAGGTGATCGATGTCAACGGCAACAGCCTGACGATCACGTACGTGAAAGATCAAAGTCAGTTGTACCCGTCGCAGATTCGCTACACCGGCCATGAACCGACCGGCCTGGCCCCGGCGAACCAAGTCGATTTCATCCTGGAGAATCGTCCGGATGTCGAGATCAGCTACCGCAGCGGGTATGCGGTCACCACGGCCAAGCGGCTCACCGCCATCGAAACACGATCCACCATCCACGATCCACCATCCCTTGTCCTGGCCCGTCGGTATGCGCTCGGGTACCGTGCAAGCGCTCGCACCGGCCGGTCGCTGCTGGACTCGATCACTCAGGTGGGTCATGACGGCCTCACCAGCCTGCCGGCGACCCGCTTCACGTATCAAGAAGACGCCCCGGCCTACACGGTGTCCAGCAGCGGCGCGTCGACGAGCGTCGTGGCGTGGAACCTGCGCAAGGCTGGCCTGGATACCGGCAATGACAACTTCGGCTGTGTCAATCCCTATGCCGGTTTGCCGTGGGGCTCGCCCACCGTCGTGAGCAGCTCCGCAGATCTTGGGTGCGCGGGGGCTGCGGTCAGTAGTGACGGCACCATCACGCTCAACGCCTGCCAGGATCAGTTTGTCCACGCCTACACCTGGGTCTATGCCAGCAGTGCCAGGACGATTGCGCTGCAATTTCCGCGCAGCAACGATGTGGAGGGCTGCGTCTGGCGCGAAGATGCCGGCGGGGTGACGCGCCTCGGGGGCACGAATGAGGCCATCAGCGTCTCGCTGAGTGCCGGCTGGAGCCAGTTGCATATCACGGCCTATCACGAGCATCAAGGCTGGGACAATTTGCGGCTGACGGGCGGGCTCGCAACCCAAGTCGATGTCATGAGTCCCAGCCAGTTCTTGAAACCGCAGCTCACCGGCGATGTCGACGGCAACGGCACGAATGATCTCATCACCTTTGACGCCATCACCGGCACGTGGGCGGTCTCGCGCGGCCAGAGTTTCGGCACCTCCCCGGCCGAGACCTGGCTGACCAGCTTCGGGAATACCGGCAGCGTGCCGGTCCTCGGCGACTGGGACGGCGACGGGCTGACCGACATCGCCATCGTCAATGGCAGCACGTGGCGCTTTGCCCGCTCGACGAGCTCCAGTTTCCAAGCCGATGTCCGCCCGTCCATCTCGACCGCCAGCGGCACGCCGCTGACTGGCGATTTCAACGGCGACGGGCTCGTCGATCTCGGCGAATACAGCGCGGGGACGTGGGAGATCTGGCTCAACGCCAGCGGCACGTTTGTGCGGTCCTCGGCGTTGGCCCTCACCCTGGGCAGCTCGGAGGCTGATCCTGTGACCGGGGATTTCAACGGCGATGGGCTGACCGATGTCGGGATTGTGCGCCGCAACGCCGGCGATTGGTTGTGGGCCTTCTCCACCGGTAATGGGTTTATCTCGAATGCCACGTGGCTGCGAAACTTCGGACCGAATCTGCCGCATACGACCGCGGACTTCAACGGCGATGGGATCACCGACGTGGCCTACTATGACCGCGGCTCCGGGCAGGTCGTCTTCTTGCCGTTGCGCGGAACGTCATACGATCCGCTGAAGGTGCTGCCCTTTGCCTTTAGCCTGCGCTCGCCGGATGACAGCCTGCAGGTGGGGGACTTAAACGGCGACGGGGCGATGGATCTCGCCGTGCTCAATAGCCTCACCGGCCGCTCGGAGATGGCTCAATCCCGCGGCAGCGGCTTTGCGGATCTGCTCATCGGGATGGACAACGGCCTGGGCGGGGCGACCTCGCTGGCGTATCAGCCCTCGAGCCAGCTTAACAACACGCTGCTGCCGTTTATCCTGCCGGTCGTCGCATCATCGACCATCAGCGATGGCATGAATCATCGCTACGCCACCACCTACAGCTACGCCGGCGGCTTCTACGATGGACCTACTAAGGAGTTCCGAGGGTTTGCCTCGGCATCCGTCCGCGATGTGGATGGCAATGTCTCATCCACCACATTCCTGCAAGATTTCTATCGCAAAGGGCGGCCGTCGGTCAGCGAAACACGCGATGCCAGCGGCAATCTCTGGACGCGGTCTGAGCAAACGTGGACCACCACCGAACCGTTCCCCGGCGTGCACTTCGTCAAGCTCGAGCAGACGGAGAGTGTGCTCTATGACGGCGACGCGACGTTCAAGCGCACGCGGAGCCGCTTCGCCTACGATGCCTACGGCAACATCACCCGAACCGACGCGGATGGCGAGGTGGACGCGGCCGGCGATGAGCGTGCCGGCACCACCGCCTACGTCTACAACGAATCGGCGTGGATCCTCAACAAACCGAGCCTGACGCAAACGCTGGATGCGGGCGGCCAGGTCGTCGCCCAGCGCCGCTTCACGTATGACGGTCCCAATCTTGCCAAAGAAGAGGAGTGGTTATCCGAGCCCGGAGCCCAGAGCCCAGAACAGTGGTTCGCCACCACGCTGACCTATGACGCCTACGGCAACGTCAAAACGGTGAAAGACGCCCTGGGCCGCGTCACGACCAACACGTATGATGCCAGCGGCACGTATCTCATCGAGATCAAGAACGCGCTCAATCACACGCGCGCGCTTGTCTATGATCCGCGTACCGGTGCGGTCATCAGCTCCACCGATGCCAACGGGGTGACGTCCACCACCGAGTACGATGTCTTGGGCCGCGTCACCAAAGTTATTGGGCCGACGGACACGAGCAGCCTGCCCACCATCAGCTACGAGTACATCCTCTCCAGCGTGCCGATCACAACCGTCACGCGCACGCGCATCAACAGCGGCCAAACGCCGACCATTGATGTCTCGACCTTCATGGATGGGCTTGGGCGAACGATCCAAACCCGCACCCCGGCCGAAGACTCCACCAAACAGATCGTGACCGGCGCGGTAGAGTTCAACGCGCGCGGCCAAGTCGCCCAGCAATGGGTTCCCTACCTCGATGAGTTCTCCATGACGTACGTGGCCACTGGGCCACCCGGCCACTTGGCCACAGTCAGTTACACGTATGATCCCCCTGGCCGCTTGCTCACCACCACGAACGCCGACGGCAGCACGACGCACACGCAGTATGACGACTGGTCCGTCACCGGCACCGATGCCAACGAGCATCAAACGCGCCACACCAACGATGCCTACGGCCGGCTCATCAAAGCAGAAGAGTTGAATGAAACTGAAACGTATACCACCACCTACGAGTACGACACGCTCAATAATCTGACACAAGTCACTGACACCAAGGGCAACATCACGCGCATCACCTATGATTCGCTTGGCCGCAAGCGCTCGATGGATGACCCGGACATGGGCCACTGGAGCTATGAATATGACCCGGTCGACAATCTGACGAAGCAGACCGATGCGCGCGGCGTCGTGACAAATTTTTCATACGACGAGCTCAATCGCCTTCAGCAGAAGTCGTATACGATTCCTTCGACCCTCCACCTTCCACCTTCGACCTCTGTCAGCTACACCTACGACAACCCCGCCAAGTCATTCGCCAAGGGTAAACTCACCGAGATCAGCGATGGCAGCGGCAGCTCCAGCTTCGAGTACGACACGCTCGGCCGGCTGATCAAAGAATCAAAAACGATCGATAGCACGACACACACGGTCCATCGCACCTACGACCTGCCCGGCCGCTTGGTGACCTTGACCTATCCCGACACCGACGTCGCCTCCTACACGTATAACAATCAAGGCGGCATCGAGACGGTGGATGTGACGTCGGCCACCCGGCCACTTAGCCACTTGGTCACCGATGTGCAGTACAACGCCGCCGGTCAGATGTTGAAGATCGCCTACGGCAACGGCGTCGTCTCCGACTACTCCTACGACCCGCAAACACTCCGCCTCAATCACTTGGCCACCTGGTCACCTGGCCACTCGGCCACTCTGCAAGATTTCTCCTACGACTTCGATGCGGTGGGCAACGTCAAATCAATCACCGACCGGGTCCACACCGGCACGCAGACCTTCGAGTACGATGACCTGAATCGCCTCACCCGCGCCCAGGGGGCGTACGGGGATTTGCAGTATGCGTATGACCCCCTCGGCAATATGATCAACAAAGAAGGGGTCGCGATGACATACGGCCTGGCGGATCGGTCGAAGCCTCATGCGGTGACCTCCACGTCCAGCTTCCAGCCTCCCGCTTCCAGCCTCCAGCTTACTTACGATGCGAATGGGAACATGCTGACCAAAAGCTCTTCCTCAATCACTCAATCACTGCATCACTCACTCACTGACTCGCAGTACGTCTACGACGCCGAGAACCGCTTGGTCGAAGTCCAGGCCCCGCAAGCTGAAGACGTAACCGTCACGTTTCACCCGGGCTGGAACTTCTTCTCGCTGCCCGTGATTCTGGAGGATGGCTCGATCACCAAACTCCTGCCCACTTTCTCCCGCGACTTCGACCAGGTGGTGCGGATGGCTTCCACCTTCGACCTTCCACCTTCGACCCATCTTGAGTATTTCTTCGGTGATCCCGAGTTTGATGATTTCTCCACCCTGGACTACGGCACCGCCTATCAGCTCTACTGCACCGCTTCGGCTCCGGTCATCATCACCTTCTCCGGCAAACTCCCGTCGAAACCGTTTGCCCAATCGTTGGAGGCCGGCTGGCATCTCCTGCCCACCTTGAGCCTTGAGCCTTCAGCCTTGAGCCGCGTCTTCGGCGGTCTCGATACGGATCACCTCCTCGCGTTCGATGCCACCGCTCAAACGCTCAAGCCCGCCACGACCGCCGAAGCGAACACCGCCTACTGGGTCCATCTGCGCACCGCCGGCACGTTTGCCCCTTCGCTGCCGCGGGATCCGACGACGCGCTTCCTCTATGACGGCGACGGCGGCCGCGTGAAGTCCATCACCGCCGCCGGCCCCACCACCTTCCTCGGTGAACTCTTCGAAAAAGATCCCACCGGCAAGACCACCAAGTACGTCTTCGCCGGCTCCCAGCGCCTTGCCGCCATCACCCAGCCCGCCTCGGCTGGCGGGCCGGGGAGCCCCGAGCCCGGAGCCCTGAGCGCTCTTCGCTTTTATCACACCGACCACCTCGGCTCCTCCAACGTCATCACTGATAGCGCGGGTGCCCTCGTGCAGTTAGAGGAATACACGCCCTATGGTTCCTCGCATCGCCACGAAGGCACCGCTAACGTCCCGCAGAAGTTTACTGGTCAACGGTTTGATGCCTCCACCGGCCTCTACTACTACCACGCCCGCTACTACGATCCTGAGCTGGGGCGGTTTATTTCACCCGACGCCTTCATCCAGAATCCTTTTGATCCTCAATCCTTGAATCGCTATTCCTATGTCCGAAATAACCCACTGCGGTATACCGACCCTTCTGGTAACTTCCTGTGGATCCCATTCCTCATTGCTGCAGCCAAGGCTATTTTGATCGCCGCAGCCACCTTTGCCGCATTTAATGTTGGTTTCGGTGTCGCCACGGGGCAGATTACCACGTGGACAGCGGCTGGGCATGCCGCCCTTGCAGGAGCCGCTGCTGGAGCCACCTTTGCGGCTGGAGCAATTGTGGTCGGGCCGGCGATTGCAGGAACGCTTTTGGGGCAACTGGCACTCATTGGTGCTTCTGGAGCTGTTGGAGGTGGGGTGGGCAATGGGTTGGCTGGAGGCTCCTTCTTGCAAGGCGCTTTCTCGGGGGCCGTTGGCGCCGTGGCGACCTTTGGGGTCGTGAAAGGTATCGGTGCCACTGTCGGACGGACGGCGATTGGCCAAGCCATAGGCCGTGGCCTCTCCCGCGCGTTCCAGCCCGTGACCAATGCCTTTGGCAATGCGTATGCGCAAACGCAAGCCGCGTTAGGACGCGGAGGTGCAGTCGCGGGTAGCGGCAGCGGGACAGGAGCCCTCAAAGGCCGCATCCGCGTGGGAATGCCAAGCGAGCAAGGCTCTGGCACTGATACAATATATAGAGGAGTCAGCAAGGATCATCCAGGATTTAGAAATGCTCAACGAGGTATAGTGCTTCCTCGAGGGGGCCCTATGGATGCAATCGCACACAATGAAGGCTATACCAACAGTCCCTTTACCTCCTGGTCCGCCAATAGAAACGTCGCAGAGAGTTTTGCTGGAAAAGGGGGCGTAGTTCTTGAAAAACAAGTACCATGGAATCGTACCGTCTGGTCTCCAGACGCTTATAATGAAAATGAAGTATTAATTCAGGGGCCTGTCCTCAATGCCGACGTTACACAACAATGATGAGCTGCAGCGGATTCAGCT
>JACQWM010000017.1 GCA_016209275.1 Candidatus Omnitrophota bacterium | reverse complement strand
GCAGCGGAAGTGTTCCATGAGCGACACGCACAGTGGTAGTGCACTAGCTTCCCAAGCTAGCCACGCGGGTTCGATTCCCGCTACCCGCTCTCGAATTTGGCACAACGGTTCGACGAGGCACCGCCCAAGAGAAATGAAAAGTAATACGTGAATCTATGCGAATGGTTTTCGTAGGTCTCGTGTTGGCTCTCGGCGGCTGCTCCTCTGTCCCAGGTCGCACCATCGCCGTCCCCGCCAGCGCCCAAGCCGTCCCGCAGCTCGCCGGGTCGTATCATCTCGTGCAGCGCGGCGAAACCCTCTGGCGCATCGCCCGCGATTACGGTCTGACGGCGCAGCAGGTCGCGGCCGTCAACCGGCTGCCGAATGCCGCCCGACTTCACACCGGACAGCGGCTCTTCATCCCGCTGCCCACCGAATCGGCTCGGTTTCTCTGGCCGCTGCGGGGCAGCGTCCGCTCCAGCGGAGGTGTGGCGTTAGATATCAGCGCGGCCTCCGGCAGTCTGGTGCGCGCCTCACGAGGGGGTGCTGTGGCCATCGCGGCTGCGCGCATCCCGGGATTAGGCAAGACGCTGATTCTTGATCATCGCGATGGCTACCTCTCCATCTATGGCGGGCTCGACCAGCTGCTGGTGGGACCGAACATGGCGGTGCGGCAAGGCGTGCCGATTGGCACCATCGGAGCCGGCAGCCTGCATTTCGAGATCCGGTACCAAACCAAACCTAAAAACGCGTTAGCCTTGCTCCCGCGCGACTAAGACGAGCATGAATTTACGACCGAGCGTTCAACAGCACCTTCGGCAGCGCGTGCAAGCGTTCACCGAAGGCTTTCGCCAGAATCTCGTCCTGATCGGTCCGCCTGGCAGCGGCAAGACATTCCAGTTGCAGCTCTTGAGCGCAGCCCCTCCTGAGCAGATGCTGGTGATCTACACGCCGCTCTACCGCGAGTCATGCCGCAGCTTCCTTCAGCGGCTGCAAGTCGCCATACTGCAGGCCGGGCTGAGCAGCCCGTCAGGTCCTGCCGCAAGCGGAACCGAGCCTTCGCCATCGCTTGAGCAGTGGTTGAACCGCGCAGCACCGGTCTTTCCGAAGACGACCGCCGCGATGCGCCCCATCGACGCACTGCTCACCCGCCGGCTCTATGCCGAAGCATTCAACCGGACTCTCGACACGATTCCGCTGTTGATCGAAGAGCGCGGCCGTCCCTGCGTGCTGATCCTCGATGAGTTCCTGTATCTCGAGGACCTGGGATTCCATCACGCGTTTCATGAGCTCGGGAAACGCGTCATGACGTGGCCCTCAACGCTCTTCATCCTGGCGAGCTCCTCCCCGTATCGCGCCAAGCGCATTTTGCGGGAGCGGCTCCAATTGCTCTTCGGCCAATTTGAGCTGCTGATACTCGAGACGCTTGATCCGACCATCGCGGGTGCTTGGGCAAGACAGGAGCTCGCGCGTCTGCCCGGGGCGTCAGCGGCCATTCCGTTCTTGATCGACTGGCTCGGCGCCTATCCGTGGTATCTGGCCGTGCTGCTCAAGCGCCTCAAAGAGCTGGCCGCGCTGCAGCAGCGCCGGGCGAAGCTGACCGAAGCCCTCTTCTTGCACGCCGCGTGGGACGTGCTGGGGGCTCGCGAAGGCATCGTGCACCAGTGGTGCCTCTCGTCCACCGAAACCTTATCACGGCAGCGCGGCGGCGCTCGAGCGCTTGAAGCACTCCTCGCGATCGCCCAGGGCGCGCGGACCACCACGGCCATTGGATCGGCGGTGGGCCGCGCAGGGCTCTCAGAAGCGCTCCAACTGCTGATTGAATACGACGTGGCGGAACGCACAGGGACCTGCTGGATGATCGCGAACCCGGTGATGCGCTGCTGGCTCTCCACGGTGCTGCTCGCCCAACGGTCCGCTGCGCGACTGGAGGACGCCGAGATCCGCCGGCGCTTTGACGAGGAGCTCCGACGCCTCTGGCAGGCGTGGTCGCACGCGCATCAACAGCCATTGGCGGAGCAAGTCGCGCATCTGTTTACGCGGTTCGCGGATGACACCATCTCGCTGGATTCCAAAACCGGCCGCTTGCCGAAATTTGACGCCGTGCAGACCCACCCGGCGTCGCCGCCGCAGCACGCCGCGTACCTCGTGGCCAACGGGGAGGGCCGACGGTGGTGCGCGTCTATCCATGATCGACCGGTCGATGAGCAGGCGATCACAGGCTTTGAAACATTTTGCCGCGCCCAATCCCCGAAACCCTCGCGGAAAATCGTGATCACCACCGCCCCCATGGACGACCACGCGAAACTGCTCGCCAAGGCCGCCAACATGTGGATCTGGCAATCCGATGACCTGACCATCCTCCGAGACCTCTATGGACAATCCTGAGGCGCTCCGCCGTCTGTGGGCGCCGTGGCGCGACGCGTTTATCCGCGGCAAGAAACCGCGCGGCTGCGTGTTCTGCCGCGCGAAGCGCTCCCGAGCCGCCGACCGCCGGAACCTCGTCATCGCGCGGGGCCCCCACGCCTTCGCGATCCTGAACCTCTATCCCTACAATAACGGCCACCTGATGATCGCGCCGTACCGCCACATTGGACGGATCGACGCGCTGACCGCCGAGGAATGGCTCGATATCCGGCGGCTGCTGCAAGCGCTCTCACGGAAACTGCGGCAACGGCTGCATCCCCACGGCATGAACGTCGGCGTCAACCTCGGGCGCGCCGCAGGGGCCGGCGTGCTAGGGCACCTGCACGTTCACCTCGTCCCGCGCTGGATCGGCGATGAGAACTTCATGCCGGTCCTCGGGCGCACGAAAGTCCTCTCGCAATCGCTGCGGCAACTGCACGCGTTGCTCACGAACGCGTAACACGATGCGCACCGCCACCGGTTTGATGTCGCGCGAAGACGTGGAAGCGCGCGAAGCGCAGTGGCTCGCCCCGTATGCCATGAAGAGCTGCGCCAGCCGCGGGCGCGCGCATCCGGAGCCGGAAGACCCCTACCGCACCGCCTATCGCCGCGACCGCGACCGGATCATCCACACCACGGCGTTTCGCCGCCTCGAATACAAAACGCAGGTCTTCGTCAATCACGAAGGCGACCATTACCGGACGCGCCTGACCCACACGCTGGAAGTCGCCCAGATCGGCGTCTCGCTCGCCCGCCTGCTGCGATTGAACGAGGATCTCGTCGATGCGGTCTGCTTGGCCCATGACATCGGCCACCCCCCCTTCGGCCACGCCGGGGAAGACGCGCTCCGCGAGCTGATGGAGGGGCACGGCGGCTTTGAGCACAACATCCAGGGCTTGCGGATCGTGGACGTGCTGGAAACCCGCTACCCGAATTTTCCAGGGCTGAACCTGACCTGGGAGGTCCGCGAAAGCATCAACAAGCACCGCGCTCCGTACGCCCAGCCGGATTTGCGGATCGCGCTGGATCCGGCGAAAGCCCCGCTCCTTGAAAGCCAGCTCGCCGACGTCGCCGATGAAATCGCCTATGATAATCATGATCTTGACGACGGCTTGGCATCGGGTATCCTTAAGGAGGATGATCTGCAGTCGCTTGAGCTATGGCGGCAGGCCCGCGATGCCGCCGCCACGGCGCAGCCGGTCGACGGGGAGGTGCAGCGGTATCAAGTCATCCGCGCGCTGATCAACCGGCAAGTGGTTGATCTGGCCACGGCCACCGCCGAGCGCCTCAGCGCACAGCAGATCGACTCGGTGGATGCGGTGCGGGCATGCCGCACGCGGCTGGTCGCCTTCAGCGAAGAGATGGTGCGCCTTCGAACTCCGCTCAAACGCCTGCTCTGGACCCAGTTCTATCACCACGACCGGGTGGTCCGCATGGCGCAGAAAGCCAAACGATGCCTCACTGAGCTCTTTCCCATCTATCTTCGCGCGCCGGAGCAGCTGCCCAACACGACGCGCTTGCGCATCGCCAAGGGAGACGACCCCTATCGAGTCGTCTGCGACTATATCGCCGGCATGACCGATCGCTATTGTTTGGGAGAATACCGGAAGCTGTGCGGCCCTGTGGAGCGGGTGTCGGAATGAGGAGGTGTAGCATGCATCGTGCCTTTGGGATAGCCCTACTGACGGTGGTACTCTGCGGCTGCGGCGTGCGCACCAGCTCGCTGCTGCTGGAACGACATGCGCGCGGCCCCATCGCCGAGAATGCGAGCATCGCGCATCGGGTGGATTGGAAACTGGAACCCCTCTCGCAAACCCAAACCCAGAAAAACGTCGATGTCATCGCCACCTTCGGCTCGCAAAGCTGGATGAAGGACTTCTTTAGCAACCGCAACGCCTTCGGCGCCTTCGCCGGCATGAACCCGTATTTTCTCGAGAACATCGTGTTTTACGTCCGCGTCGCGAATAAGAGCACCCAGCCGATCTTGATCAATCCGCCGGCGTTCGTCCTCATCGATGACCGGGGCAACCAATACACGCCGATCAACGAAGATTATGTCAACGCCATCGCGGAAGCCAAAGCCCCGGTCGCCGTCGCCACGCGCGGCATGCTTGAAGACGCGCGCCCCGGGTATTTCGGCGTCGGGGTGCCGATCGGCAAACTCGTCAACACCCGACCCCAGGGGCGGTTCGCCCTCATCAAGCAATCGTCGCTGCAATCCGGGTACCTGTATCCCAGTGTGACGTATGACGGCTTGGTGGCCTTCTGGAGCCCCTCGCATGACACCAAGAGCCTGAAGCTGGTCCTGACCGACATCAAAACGGACTTTAACGCGAACAACGAGCCGCAAGCCTCGCTGGAATTTCCCTTTACGTTCCAGGTGGTTCCGCCGAAGAAGTAAGCAGCCGTCAAGGAACGCCTTGTGACCGCCGCACCACCCACGCTCCAGGATTCTGCTCGGCTCCTCGAGGACCTCACGGCCACCCAGCGGGTCGCCGTCACCCATGAGGCCGGCCCGCTGCTGATCATCGCCGGTGCCGGCACCGGCAAGACCACGGTGATCACCCGCCGGATCGCGTGGCTGCTGGCGGCGCAGCACGCGAAGCCGGAGGAGGTCCTGGCCCTGACCTTTACCGAAAAAGCCGCGCAGGAAATGGAAGAGCGCGTCGATCTCTTGGTGCCGTACGGCTACCTCGACGTCTCGATGCACACCTTCCATGCCTTCGGCGATGGGCTCCTGCGCGATCATGCCGCGATGCTCGGGCTCTCGCCGTATGCGCGCGTCCTGTCCTCAGGGGAGCAATTGGTGTTTTTGCGCAAGCACCTCTTTGAGCTGCCGCTGGACATCTTTCGGCCCTTGCATGACCCCGCCCGATTCGTCGAGGCCTTGGCCGCGGTGTTCGCCCGCGCGAAAGATGAGGCCGCCACCCCGGAGGACTTCCTCGCCCTGGCCGCATCCAGCGCAGCACCCCCCCGGTTGCGCGAGCTGGCGGAGGCCTTCGCCGCCTACCAGCGGCTGTTGCGGGCGCATGACCTGCTCGATTTCGGCGATCAAATCCTGCTCGCCATCCAGCTGCTCTCGCAGCATCCGGACATCCTGGAGGCGTGCCGTCGCCGCGTGCGGTACCTCTTGGTCGATGAGTTTCAAGACACCAACTACGCCCAGTTCCGGCTGCTGCAATTGCTCGCACCGCCGACGGCCAACATCACGGTGGTCGCCGATGACGATCAGTCGATTTATAAGTGGCGCGGAGCGGCCCTGAGCAACGTGCTGAAGTTCCTGGACCACTACGCCGGGGTGCGAACCGTCGTCCTCACCGAAAATTTCCGCTCAGGCCAGCCGATCCTGGATGCTGCCTACCGCCTGATTCGCTTCAACGATCCCGACCGGCTGGAAGTCCGGCAGGGCATTGAGAAAAAACTCATCGCGCGCAGCGAAACGGCGCGCCCGGACGAACCGCATTTCCACATCTTTGACACCGCCTCCAGCGAAGCCGATTGGGTCGCGCAGACCATCCGCGCCATGGTGGAGTCCGGAGCGCGCCGGCCGAAAGACATCGCTATTCTCGTGCGGTCCAATCGGGAGGCCGACCTGTTTTTGCGCGCCCTCAACGTGGCCGGGATCCCCTGGCAATTCAGCGGAGCCAGCCACCTCTTTGCGAGGGAAGAGAGCAAGATACTGCTCTCATGCCTGAAGGCCCTGGCCGATCCCGACGATAGCCTGAGCTGGTACCATGTGGCCAGCTCTCCGCTGTATCGCTGCCGCATGGACGATCTGACCAAAGTCTTGGCCGCCGCCAACCGCACCAAACGCAGCCTGCAGGCCGTGCTGAAAGCGCTGCCCGCCGATGAGGCGCTGCGCGCCGCGGTTTCTGTCGAGGGGGCGGCGCAATTCCAAACACTCCTGGCCGACATCCAGCAGCTGCTGGAAGCTTCGCGCGCCCAATCGCCGGGGCAGCTGTTGTATCGATGGCTGTCGGATCGCGGGGTGTTGGCGGACCTCTCGCGCGCGGAGCGCGCCGAGGATCTGGCGCGCCTGCAGACGGTGGCGCGGTTCTTTGATCACTTGCGGCGGCTCGAGGAGGTCGCCGGCAACCGCCTGCCGGATCTGATGGAGCACCTTGAGCTATTCCAGGCGATGGGCCATGAGCCGCTCAACGACGAGGATGTGTGGGCCGATCGCGTGAACGTGCTGACCATCCATAAAGCCAAAGGGCTGGAGTTTCCCGTGGTGTTCCTCGTCGGATTGGTGCAAGGACGGTTTCCGACCCCGCCGCGCAAAGAGGCCCTCGAGCTGCCCGAGGCACTGATCCAAGACATCCTGCCCTCCGGGGAGTATCACCTGCAGGAGGAGCGGCGGCTGTTTTACGTGGGCATGACGCGGGCGAAGGAGCAGCTCCATTTGACCTGCGCGTATCGCTACGGCGGCAAGTCCGTGCGGAAGGTCAGCCAATTCGTGCTCGAAGCCCTGGACTTGCCGAGCCCCAGCCCGATGGCGAAGACCGCCACCGCCAAGGAGCTCATCGAGCGCTCAGCCAGCAAACCTCCGGTCGCCCTGGCCCCTGCGCGCGTGCCGCGCGCTCCCCTCCGGCTGGATCCCCACGGGGTTGATGATTACGACACCTGCCCGCTGAAATACCGCTACAGCCACGTGCTCAGGATCCCGGTCATGCGCCACCATCTCGTGGTGTATGGAGCGGCACTCCATAAAGCCGTGGAGCACTTCTTCACCCGCCGCCTGCAGGGACGAGACATGACCGAGGCCGAGCTGTTGGACGCGTTTGACGCTCGCTGGCGCGCCGAAGGATTCCTCACGCGGGAGCATGAGCAGCTGCGGTTGGCCCAAGGCAGGGACGTGCTGCGCCGATTTTTCGCGCGCCAGACGGAAGCGCCGGAATATCCGACGCTGATTGAGGAAAAATTCGCCTTCCCCCTCGAGGATCTCGTCGTGGTGGGGCGGTGGGACCGGGTCGATCAGCGCGGCGATGAGGCCGTCATCATCGACTATAAATCATCCGAGGTGGCGGAACAGGCCGAAGCCAATGCCCGGGCCAGACGATCGCTGCAAATGCTGATCTACGCGCTGGCGTGGTTCACCCTGCACGGCCGGATGCCTGCGCGGGTGGAGCTGCGGTTTCTGGACACTGACGTGATCGGCCAGGCCGTCTTTGATCTCGACGATCTTGAGCGAGCCAGGGCCCTGCTCCTGAGCACCGCTTCGGGCATCCGGGCCGGAGAGTTTGCGGCCCAGCCGGATGAGTTCTCCTGCCGCTGGTGCGCGTTTCAATCGATCTGTCCCTCGGCGTTTCGGCCACAGTAACTCCGCACTATTTTCTGACTCCCTCTTGAAATATCCCAAGCCCATCAGGCAAGCTTAAATTGACAGCGAAAGGTTATAGAAAGTATTAACGAATACGCAGACTACGTGAGCTTCACCAGTTAGCTACGGGTCCCTCAGCCCGATGACGGACGGCCGAGCTGCCAGTCACGAAGTGGTGGTTCGGCTTTTGTCTTGAGCAGGGAGGAGCATGGAGCCACACGCGATGTTTCACCGGCAGATCCAGCATCTCAAGATGGACCCGACCGCGCAGGAGATCTCCGAGGCGCGGTTCAAGCGGTTTCTCAAAGAGCTGGAAACCTACGAGCGGAAGTTCATCTTTGAGCGAACGCTCGATGCGTTTCTGGATCTCTACTCGGCGTGGAAGCAGTATCCGGCGAATGAGTTGAAGCTGCGCGTGGTGATGCTGGCCTTCGAGCTGCACCGGCTGAACCCCGAGTTTGTGTGCGACCTCTCGTTCCAGGAAGGGCCAGGATGCGAGAAATCCTCGTCAGGAACCTGACCTCAGCGGATTACCTCAAACGCGACTGCGTCGTCACCGAGCAGATGACGCAGGGCGACTATACGACCAACGTCATCCGCCGCTGCACCTACCATGTCGAGTCGCAAACCCCCTTGCCGTCGCTGGACGATTCCGTCTCGTGGGCCCATCGGCTGGATCCGCTGCCCCCGCGGCAAGTCTTCGTCACCAAAGATCTGGATCCGGACACCGGAGCTGAGAGCGTCTCCTACAAAGTGCTCGGCCATTTCTACGTGGTCTGGGGCCATGACATCTTCTGCATCGGCTACCGCCATATCCTCTCCATGAATATTGATCCCCCCGAAGACCTCCTCGAATAACGCTCCTCGGAAATTGACGGAACCGGCGAAACCGTGTTAGATTGGGTCATCATGAGCGGGCCACGACAGACGATGGCCGTCCTTGGTGATGGCGGGTGGGGGACGACACTCGCCATCCACCTGCACCGATTGGGTCATCGCGTGCGCCTGTGGGGAGCGTTTCCGGAGTATGTGGCCCTCTTACGCCGCCGCCGAGTCAATCCGAAGTTTCTGCCCGGCATTCCTCTGCCGAAATCGCTGCGCATCACCGCAGATCTTCGGGAAGCGGCGGCCGCTGCAGACATCATCGTGCTGGCGACTCCCTCGCAACACCTGCGATCGATCGCCAAGAGGCTTGGGGACGGTTCTCTTTTTCGCGTGAAAAAGAGAGCCGTCCCCATCGTCGTCAGCGTGGCGAAAGGCATCGAGCAAGGCAGCCTCAAGCGCATGTCCCAAGTTCTTCATGAGGAGTTGGGGCCGGGGCGGCTGGCCGTGCTCTCCGGTCCCAACATCGCGAAAGAAATTGCCACCGGGCATCCGGCCAGCTCGGTGGTCGCCTCACACCACCACGATGTCGCCCTCCGAATTCAACAGTCGTTCATGAGTGATCGTTTGCGCCTGTACACGTCGACGGATGTCATCGGCGTGGAGCTCGGCGGCGCCCTCAAAAATCCCATCGCCATCGCCGCCGGGATAAGCGACGGGCTGGGGTTTGGCGCCAACGCCAAAGCCGCGCTGGTGACGCGCGGCATCGTGGAAATGGCTCGCGTGGGTGTCGCGATGGGCGCTCGAGCGGAAACGTTCTGGGGCTTGAGCGGTCGTGGTGATTTGGTCACCACGTGCCTCTCCGGACGCAACCGCTGGCTGGGAGAGCAGCTGGGCCAGGGCAAACGGCTGCGTGCCGTGCTGGCGTCAACGCCGATGGTGATTGAAGGTGTGGAGACCTCAACGGCGGCGGTCGCGCTGGCGCATCGCCATCATGTCGAGGTCCCGATCATCGAGCAAGTGCATGCGATCCTCTTTCGCCGCCGCGCGCCGCGCGCCGCGCTGTCCGCCCTCATGCGCCGCTCCGGAAAGTCTGAAGCCCTCTGAAGCCCTCTCATTGACAGGGTTTCCCCCGCCTGGTAGTCTGTATATTCATCCCACTCCCTGGCCGTGTCGCCAAAGGCGGCTGCCCCGCCCGGGGCGGGGCGGTTCGCGTTCCGCGAACCCGGCCAGGGGGTGATAGCATGAAAACGCTGGGTCGCTTGAACGCTGTCATACTGGCACCAACCGACAGGAGGTGCCGCGATGACATCCATCGCAGTGAACACGGTGATCGGGATGGACATTGGACTCCACGACTCCTGGTGTGAGGCTCGTAGCACAGCTAGCGGGCCACCCCTCATAGAAGCCCGGCTGCGG
>JACQWM010000016.1 GCA_016209275.1 Candidatus Omnitrophota bacterium | reverse complement strand
CCTCCGAGGGGACTCCGCGATGGGAGTCAGGGAACGGTCGCAACGCCTCAGGGCGTTCACGACCGATCGCATGGGTCGGAGTTTGGGTGTTGCAGAGCGTTTTCATAAGTGGGATCATCGCAGGCCAACGAGGCACAGGCCGGCCTCGGTGGCCGCTTGCACGATCGCGGCGCGATCCAGCATGAGGGTCGTGCGGGCTTCGACCGCAAGACACGCAGCACTCGCCTCGCGCAGGGTCGCAATCGTCATCGGCCCGATCACGGGAAGATCGAAGCGCCGGTCTTGCTTCTTGGAGCCGGTTTTCACGACGACACATCCGGCTCCGGCGAGGCCATGGGCGCGGAGGATCGCCGCATCCGTCCCCTCGAGGGCTTCCACCGCCACGATGACGCCGGATTTGACCACAACCGTTTGCCCCACATCCAATGCCGCCATGGCGCGGGCCGCCTCCGCCCCGAGGCGGATATCGCGCTCTTCATCCGCCGTGGGGCGCCGCTTCGTCAGCACGCCTACCGGACAGAGGCTGTCGCTCAACAAGGCTGAGGAATCCATCAGCGTCATCCCTTCGCGCGCCAGCCTCTTGCCGACGGCACCCAGCAACGCGTTTGCCGACATGTTGCCGCCGGCGCGGATGATGATGGCGAGCGCCTCGGCGTCAAAGCGGTCTTTCGCCTTCACCAAGACCTCTTTGGTCACTTTCCCGGCCATGATGACGTGCCGCACCTGATGCGCCTTGAGCCGTTCGATCAGCCGTTTCAGTTGGCCGATGGGCAGCTCCTCGTAGGCCTCGACGTGGCTGGCGAAGGCGGGATCAACCCATCCCTCAATGCCGATGCCGACCACCGCAGCACCCTGGCGCTTGGCTTCTTCGGCCACATGGATGGGAAACTGCCCTGCCCCAGCGATAATACCAATGGGTGAATGCATGTACGGATGCTGATGGCCGCTGATGGCTACGCCGGTTACGCGCGGCAGACGCCGCGCGTGGAGTCGCGGATAAAGGCGAGCAAGTGGTGGATCTCCGGGCAGCTGTCGGCTTCCTCCGCCACCTGCTGCACGGCATGGCTCATGGAGAGCTTGGAATGAAAGAGCACGCGAAAGGCATGATGCAGCCGGTCTTTGACATCGGTGGAGAGGCCGGCGCGCCGCAGCCCCTCGATATTCACGCCGAAGACTTTCGCCGGATAGCCCACGCACGTGGCATACGGCGGCACATCCTGGGCCACGCGGGAGCAGCCGCCGATAAACGCCAGGGTGCCGACCCGCACAAACTGATGGATCCCCACCAATCCGCCGATGGTGGCCCGATCTTCCACGACAATGTGGCCGGCGAGTGCCGCGCTATTCGCCATGACGACCTGGTTGCCGATGGCGCAATCATGCGCGACGTGCGAATACGCCATGAGGAGACAGTCGGAGCCGATGACCGTTTTCCCCCCGCCGCCAGTGGTGCCGGGATTGATCGTGACATACTCGCGGATTTTGTTCCGATCGCCGATGATGAGCCGGCTGCGCTCGCCGCGGTATTTCAGATCCTGCGGAATGCTGCCGATCACCGCTCCGGTGAAAATTTCGCACTCCTGCCCGATGGTCGTCTCGCCCTCGATGACGCCGTGCGCGCCCACCACCGTCCGATCGCCGATGGCCACGCGCGCGCCGATCACTGTATAGGGCCCGATGGCCGCCCCGCGGCCGAGCCTCGCCTTCGGATGGACGATCGCCGTCGGGTGCACGGTGGTCCCAGCGCGCCGCCGGAGAGCGGAGGACGCGGCCATTTATTCGCTCAAAGCAAAGAGCATCTCGCCCTCGCAGACCACTTTGCCATCGACCAAGACGCGGCCGAGCACCTGCCCGGTCCGCGAACGGAGTTTGCCTAGCTCGGCCTCAATGACCAGCACGTCCCCCGGCACGACCGGCTTGCGGAATTTCACACGATCCACCGCCATGAAGTAGGCGAATTTGCCTTTATGCTCCGCCTTATTGAGGATGATGATGCCGCCCACCTGGGCCATCGCTTCCACCATCAGCACCCCCGGCATGACCGGGCGGTCGGGAAAATGGCCGCGGAAAAAATAATCATTGATCGTCACGCATTTGATTCCGACGGCGCGGGTTTCGGTGAGTTCGATGACCCGGTCGACGAGCAAGAACGGATATCGGTGCGGCAGGATCTTTTGGATCTGGGTGATGTCCAGCTGCGGCCCCACCATGACATCCGTCGTCGCGGATTGCAGCGACCCCAGCTTCCATTGCTCCAGCGCCTGGTCCAGCTTCTTGATGAGCTTGACGTTGAGGGCGTGGCCGCTCTTGACCGCGATGACATGCGCGCGCAGCGGCGCGCCCAGCAGATAGAGATCGCCGAGGAGATCCAGGATTTTATGCCGCGCGAATTCGTCGTCGAATCGCAGCGTATTGTTGATGACCCCCGCCTCGCCCACGATGAGCGTGTTGTCATAATTCGCTCCCTTGCCCAAGCCGGCGGCGCGCAGCTGCTCGGCTTCCTCTTTCAGGCAGAAGGTGCGGGCGGGCGCGATCGCCTCGGCAAACGGCGCGCCGTCAGCGGCCGCAAATGAGACGAATTGCGATTTGAGCTGCGGATGCGGGTAGCTCAACAGATACGAAATCCGAAGATCCGGCGCGGGAAAGACGCCGATCGACGAACCATCCTCTTCGACGCACACCGGATCGCGCAACGAGACATAGCGGCGCGAGGCCTCCTGGGCCATGACACCGGCGGCCGCCAGATGCCGGAGGAATTCCGCCGCCGATCCGTCCAGCCCCGGCATCTCGTGGCCGCTGACTTCCACATAGGCATTATCGATGCCGAGCCCCCACAAAGACGCCATGAAGTGCTCCACCGTTTGGATCTCAACGCCGTCCTTGGACACGGTGGTCCGCCGGATGCTGCGATTGAGGCTCACGTGGGCCGAACGCACCGGGATCGCGGGGCGATGCGGCAGATCGGTGCGCACAAACACGATGCCCACGCTTGCCGGTGCGGGCAGCACGCGCACCGACACCGGCAGCCCGGTGTGGATGCCCACGCCGTTGAAGAAGACATCTTTGGCAATGGTGCGCTGCGGTTCACTCATTGTGATAGCGATGACCGCCGTTGAATCCCTGCCATCATTCTTATGGGGCTTTGGGTGTTGGCGAAGGTTTGCCAGTCTTCCCGTTGAGGGCGGTGAGCACGGCATCGGTCACATCGTACGTCGGCATCCCATAGAGCAATGAGCGATCGTCCACGATGAGCGAAAATCCGTTGGCTTTCGCATACTCCTCGATGCCCTTTTGGATCTCCTGCAGAATGTCCTTGGCAATGCGATCGCGCTCTTGGCTGAGGTCGCGCGCCGTGTTCTTCCGGAACAGCTGCAGCTCGTCGGATTTCTGAGAAATCTGTCGGGACTTGGCTTCCCGCACCTCATCGTTCAACAGCTCAAGGCCCTCGCGCATCTTCTTGAGCTCCGTGAGCTTGGTTTCCATTTCGGCCTCTTTCTGCTTGCCCTTTCGCTCCAGCACGGCGTCCGAGGCCTTGGTCCGATCATAGCTATCAAACACCTTGGCAAGATTGACGTAGCCGATTTTCAACTCGGCGGCTTCCACGAACGAGACGCCAGACACCATAGGACCGCAAATAGCAGATAGCAGATAGCAGATAGCAACAGACGTCTTCATGCGCGTATCGACTCCTCCAGTTGCATGTCAAAACGAACGGCTGATGTTGAAGTGAAATCGCGGGCGCCGTTTTTCCTGATCATCCTGCCGCGTCACCGGATACCCCAGATCCAATCGCAGCGGCCCAATCGGCGTATTGACCCGCGCGCCGATCCCGATACCCGACTTGAGCGACTCTCCAAAATCCGACACGCGCCGCCAGACGTCTCCGACGTCGTAGAACACCGAGCCGCGCAAAATCGGCCGGCCCCGCTCATCCTTCGCCAGCGTCATGACTTCTTCAACCGTCCCAACGAACATCGCCTCGCCGCCCGTGGGATCGTTGGAGATCGGATCGCGCGGGCCCACGCGGCGCTCGCGGAAGCCGCGGATCGTGCCGCTGCCGCCGCCGAAAAACCGCTCGAAGATGGGGACCTCGTCCGAATCGCCGTAGGCCTCCACCATCCCCGCCTTCGCCCGCGATTCGAGCACGAACCGGTTGAAATGCGGCCAGTAATAGCTGGCCCCGCCCTGCAGACGGTAAAAATCCCGCTGGCCGCCGATGAATCCACCGGCCAAATTCGTCGATCCGAAGAGCACATAGCCTTTCGTCGGGTCGAATTTATTGTCGCGGCCATCCATGGTGACAGACAGCCCGAGCACGCTGACCGTGCTTTTGCCCTGCTCCGCTTTGAGGGCGCTGGATGCGCTCTCATCCACGTCGGAAATGGCGGTCCGAAACAGCTGATAATCGACGTTCACGCGGACCAGATCCAGAAACTCCTTGCCGAAGCGCAGCCCCCCGCCGCGCTGCTCCTGCTCGAACGCCCATCCCAGATTGCGATTCTTCAAGAAGGTGCGGTTATACAGATCGACCCCGGCCGACACCGGGTAGCCAAAGATCCATGGCTCGGTAAAGGAGATATCGAAGAACCTGCGCACGCTGCCGATCTCAACGCGCGCTCTCAAATCCTGTCCAGCGCCGGTAAACTGCGGGATATTCCGCCAGTCGAAATTGCGCTGCTCCACTTCCACCATCCCGATCAACCGGTCGACCGAAGAAAACCCCCCGCCGAAGCTGAAGCTGCCGGTCTTGGATTCCTTCACCTTCACGATGAGATCTTCCTTCTCCGCCGTCGCGGTCGGTTCGGTATCGACGTTCACCTCTTCAAAGAACCCCAGGTTGTACAGCCGCTCGATGGATTTGCGGATCTTCGCCCCCTGGAACGGCTCGCCGGGATAGACGCGCAGCTCGCGGCGCACCACGACATCTTTCGTCTGCAGGTTGCCTTGCACCTCGATGCGGTTGATGGAGACGAGCTCCTGCTCCGCGATGCGGTACGTGACGTTCACCCGCTTGGTGGCCTCATCCAATTGCGGATCAGGCGTGACCATCGCGTGGATATACCCTCGGTCCCCGTAATACTGCTTGATGGCCCGCAAATCCTCTTGCAGCGCCTCATCATTGAAGACCGCGCCGGGCTTCAAGCGAATCACCTGGCGGATCTCGCGCTCGGGAAACAGCACGGCGCCATCGACCACAGCGCTCCCCACCCGATGCTGGAGGCCCTCCGTCAGCATGAAGCGGACGATGAGCCCGCGGCCCGAGGGATCGCGCGCGACCTCATGGGCCGCCTCGATATCCGCGTATCCGTGTTTCCGGTAGAAGGCCTTGATGCGCTCCAGATCTTCGGCCAGCACGGGCTCGGCGTACGCCCCGGAGCGGAACCAGCGTTTGGGCTTGGTCTTGAGCAGCCCGCGGATCTTCCGATCGGCGAACGCCTGATTGCCCTCGATGAAGACGTCCCGAATCCGCAGCTGCGGCCCCTCATCCACCAGGACATAGAGGGTGGCCGTGTTGTCCGCCTCATGGGGTTCGGTGCGCGTGGCGATCTCCACATTGGAGAAGCCTTTCCTGGCATACTCGGCTTTCACCTGATCCACGCCTTCCTTGATTTTGCGCGGATCGTAGAGGTCGCCAGGCCGGATGCCGAATACCTCGAGGAGTTTTTTCTTCGCCAGCGCCCGATGGCCCTGCACGTCGATGGCGGACACGGCGGGTTTTTCCGCCACCGTGAACACGAGCTTCAGGCCCTCCGCCACCTCCTCGATATCGGCCTTGACATTCGTGAAGTAGCCGAGGGCGAAGATGCGCCGGATGTCTTCGCTGACCACGCGATCGAGATACGCGCTGCCCGGCTTCGTCTGCGCGCGGGCCAGGATCGTTTCCTTGGCAATCGTCTTCGCGCCGCTGACATCGACCTGAATGATCCGTTTGTCGGCGGCGTCTTGCGCCCAGCAGGGCGCGGCCAGCAGCCCCCCCGCCAGCAGACCGGCCCAGAGCACCCCGCGAGCGCTCATGCGGCGCGGGCCAGGGCTTCGAACCGCGTGTATTCGTTGATGAACGCCAATTTCACCGTCCCCGTGGGGCCGTTGCGCTGCTTCGCGATAATCACTTCCGCAATGCCCTTATTCTCTTCCGTGGGCTGGTAGTAATCCTCGCGGAAGAGCATCAAGACGACATCCGCATCCTGCTCGATGGCCCCGGATTCCCGCAGATCAGAGAGCCGCGGCCGGAACGACTCCCGGCGCTCCGGGGCGCGCGAGAGCTGGCTGACCGCGATCACCGGAACATTCAACTCGCGAGCCAGCGCCTTCATGCCGCGCGAGATCACCGAAATTTCCTGCTGCCGATTCTCGGTCGCCACGGACTCATCCATCAGCTGCAAGTAGTCGAGGATCACGAGCCCGATGCCGTGCCGGCTCTTAAGGCGCCGCGCCTTCGCCCGCAGCTCCAGCACGGAAATCCCCGGCGAATCATCGATGAAGATCGGCGCGTCGGAGAGCTTGCCGGCGGCCTTCGTCAGATTGGGCCAGTCGCTGGCGGAGAGCATCCCCGAGCGCACATTGTGCGCGTTGATGCGCGCGTGCGAGCAGAGCATGCGCTGCACGATATTTTCCTTGGACATTTCCGGGCTGAAGATGGCGACCCCGACGTGATGCTGGAGTGCCACATGCTCAGCCACGCAGAGCGAAAAGCTGCTCTTGCCCATGGCCGGGCGGCCCGCCACCACGATCAAGTCGGCCGGCTGCAAGCCGGCGAGCTGCTGATCCAGCTCCAGGAAACCCGTGGGCAGCCCGGTGATCATGCCCTTGCGCTGATAGAGCGTGTCGATCATTTCAATGGAGCTTTTGATGATGTCTTTCATCGCCACCGCGTCGCGTTTGAGCTTCTGCGACGCAATGTCAAAGATCATCGTTTCCGCGCGATCCAACAGCGCATCCGGCTCGATCGCCTCGCGGTAGGAGTCGGCGGCGATCTGGGTGGCCACGCGGATGAGCTCGCGGAGGATGGCTTTTTGCTTGACGATGCGGCAATAATGCTCGGCGTTGGCCGCCGTGGGCACGACGGTGGTTAAGGTCGCCAGGTAGCTGGGTCCGCCGACGTCCTCGAGCTGATTGCGCTTGCGCAGCTCATCCGTCACCGTCACCAAATCGACGGGGACGCTGGCGCGATAGAGGCTCACGAGACTGCTGAAGATCTTCCGGTGGGCGGTGCTGTAGAAGGTGGCGTCTTCGAGCGCTTCAGCCGCTTGGACGACGGCCTCTTCTTCGATGAGCATGGCGCCCAACACCGCCTGCTCCGCATCGAGATTCTGCGGCGGCACGCGTTCAACCGTCGTGACTTCAGCAATATTCATGTCAACAAACGTGAAACGGGTGTTACGCTTTGACGACCCACACCTTCATGATCGCCGTCACGTCGGCATGCACGCGGACGGGCACCTCAAAAATCCCCAGCGCTTTGATCGGTTGCTCCAGGTGGACGGCGTGCTTCTCCACCGCGATCCCCTCGCCGGCCAGGGCGTCAACGATATCGTGCGTGGTGATCGCGCCGAAGGGCTTCTGATCTTCCCCGAGACTCAATTTCAGGGTCAGGGAGCGGCTTTCGATCTGGCGTTTCACGCGCTCAGCCTCTTCTGTGATCCGCGCAGATTTCCGCTCGCGCTGCCGCTGAGACGTTTCAATCGCTTTGAGCTGCTGGGGGGTCGCCGCGACGGCGAGGCCCCGCGGCAGCAGGAAATTTCTTGCGAAGCCCGGCTTCACCTTCACGACGGCACCCGCCGGGCCCAGCGCGTCCACGGCGTGCACTAACACCACATCCATCGAAACCTCGCTCGGTATTATAGCGTGGCGTACGGCAACAGCGCCATGAAGCGCGCGCGTTTAATCGCGCGCGTGAGCACGCGCTGGTGCTTGGCGCACGTGCCGGTCAGCCGGGAGGGGATGATCTTGCCGCGATCGGTCACGCAGCGGCCCAACCGCTCCAGATCCTTGTAATCAATGGCCTCAAGATGCTCCGCGCAGAACCGGCACGGCTTCTTCACAAACACCCGTTTGACAATCGCCATTATTCAACTCCACCCATGTGTGGTGCTTGCATTAAAACGGCACGTCGGCATCGGCGCTGGCCTCCGCCGCATCCAAGGCCGGCGCGGGCTCTTCCGCCGCTGCGGGACTCGCCTCGCCCTTGCCGGCTCCGCCGGATCCTGCCGGCCCTCCAAGAAACTGCACGCGATCCGCGCGCACTTCCATGGTCGAGCGGGTCTTGCCCTCCGCTTCCCAGCTGCGGTAGATGAGCCGTCCCTCCACGAACACGGAGCGCCCTTTCTTCAAATACTGATTGCACAGTTCGGCCTGTTTGCTCCAGACGACGATCGTGACAAAGCACGTCTCTTCTTTCCGCTGGCCGTCCTGGCCTTTAAACGAGGAGTTGACCGCCAGGCGCAGATTCGCCACCGGAGTGCCGCTGGGGATATACCGCAACTCGGGGTCTTTGGTCAGATTGCCGATCAACAACACGCGATTCAGGCTGGCCATCATCACACCTCGGAGGTTGCGGGGCCGCGTGACGAAGCGTAGCTGGACCGGGAACTCGCGGGCGTATACGTCGTGATGCCGTCGGCCGTCGCCCCCAGCTCTTCCGCATTGAGAATCATGAAGCGCACGACGGCGTCGTTGAGGCGATAGAGCCGCTCCAGGTCGGCGAGCCGCTCGGCTGGCAGGGAAAATCGCAGCAGGTGATAGTGCCCTTCGGCATGCCGGGCGATGCGAAACGCCAGGCGCCGCCGGCCGATGGGGTGGGAGGTCGCGATGGTGCCGCCTGATTTCTTAATGGGCTCTTCGAGCGCCGCGGCGCGCTTCGCGACGTCCTGCTCGCTGCCTGCGGTTTTTAAAATGACTAGGGCTTCATACGTGCCGGTTCTCATCATGTGGGTGCGTCCTGTGTTCGGTTATATCGATTCATCGCCGCCTCAAGGCCCTCCGTGGCCCATGCCTCCGCGGCTTCGGCCGCCTGCGCAATCGCCTGGTGCATGAGCGGCCGCTCCGCGCTCGTAAATTTCGAGAGGACGAACTCCGTCAGATCGCGCGGCAACGGATTGGCGGCCACGCCGATGCGCAGCCGAGGCACCGCCTCCGTCCCCAGCACGTCCAAACACGATTGCAGCCCGTGGTGGCCGCCGGCACCCCCCTCGGGCCGCAGCCGGATGGCCCCCAGCGGCAAATGCACATCGTCGCAGAGAATCAGGACGTCCTGCGCGCCAGCGGGAAGCTCGCGCAAGGCCTCGCCGGATTCATTCATCATCGTCAGGGGCATGAGCAGCCGCACGGTCTCCTGGCCGAGCGCGTAGTCGCCGTAGACTCCGGCCGGCCGGCCATCCAGCCGGCTCAGCACACGGGTGCCAATGGCCACCTGGTGGCGTTGCGCCAACCACTGAATCACGGCAAACCCGCTGTTGTGCCTGGTCTCGTTGTAGGTGTGGCCCGGATTGCCGAGCCCCACAAGGAGCTTCACGACTTTGGCTCTTTCTCTTTCTTGCCTTCGGCGGCTTCGGCTTTCTTGGCTTCGGCCGCGGCCGCTTCCGGCTCTTCTTTCTTCTCGCGGAGCACTTCAGGCTCCGTGGGCGCCGCCGCGGCTTCTTCGGCAGGCTTCTCTTCCTTCGGCTTCTGGATAGCCGCGACCGTCCCATCAGGATCCGCGATGATTTTCGCCCGCGCCGGCGGCGTGAGATCTCGGACATGCACCGTCTCGCCGATCTTCATCGCGCTGATATCCACGTCCACGCCGACGGGGATGTCGGTCGGCAGACATTCGACTTCGATCTCGCGGAGGAAGTGCTCCAACACTCCGCCCTCCTGCTTGACCCCGACCGCCTCTCCCTTGAGGATCACGGGCACCTTCACCTTTAATCGCTCGGTCAGCACAATCGTATGGAAATCCACGTGGACCGCGCGCCCGTCGATCGGGTCATGCTGCACGACATGGATGAGCGCGGGCTGCTCCCACGCCTTCTCCCCATCCACCCGCAGCGTGACCAGCGCATGCTCTCCGCCCTTCGCGTGCAACACCTTCACCAGCGCGCGCGCATTCACGCTGACGGAGACGGGCGCGGTCGTTTTGCCGTAGACCACGCCAGGCACCGCGCCCGCGGCGCGCAATCGCTTGACGGCGCGCGTGCCGATGGCGGTTCGTGGCTGCACCGTAAGTTCCAATTGCCCTGCCGCTGTGGCCTTCGCCATCTCGTGTTCCCTCGCTCAACTCATCATGCCGTCGAACAGGCTGCTGATAGATTCTTCAAAGTGGATGCGCCCAATCGCCTCGCTCAAGAGCGTCGCCACCGACAAGACGGTGATCTTGGCATGCCGCCGCTTGGACGGCAGCGGGATGGTGTCGGTGACGATGAGCTCCTTCAAACAGGATGTGCCGATGCGATCAATCGCCGGCCCGGAGAGGACCGGATGCGTCACGCAGGCATAGACGGCGGTCGCGCCGGCTCGCTTCACCGCCTCG
Source organism: Candidatus Omnitrophota bacterium (assembly GCA_016209275.1). Classification (NCBI taxonomy): domain Bacteria; kingdom Pseudomonadati; phylum Candidatus Omnitrophota; species Candidatus Omnitrophota bacterium. The sequence goes on along the minus strand of JACQWM010000016.1, from coordinate 5,107 downwards.
GCCGCTTCCACCAGCGAGCTGCCGGTCGCAATCAGGTCGTCGACCAGAATGGCGGTTCTCCCCTGCACTTCGCCCAGCAAATGCATGACTTCGGTCGACTCCGGCGTGTCGCGCCGCTTATCGACGATCGCCAGATCCGCGTGCAGCCGCTTCGCGTAGCCGCGGGCCATCTTAATGCCCCCCACATCGGGGGACACCACCACGATGGACTTCAGGCGCTTCCGTCTGAGGTACTCCTCAAACACCGTCACCGCGTAGAGATGGTCGAGCGGAATGTCAAAGAATCCCTGGATCTGCCCGGCGTGCAGATCCATCGTCAGCACGCGATTCGCCCCGGCGGTCGTGATGAGATTCGCCACCAGCTTGGCGGTAATCGGCACGCGCGGCTGATCCTTGCGGTCCTGCCGGGCATAGCCGTAGTACGGCACCACCGCGGTGATGCGCTGGGCTGAGGCGCGCCGCAGCGCATCCAGAATGATCAGCAGCTCCATCAAATTTTCATTCGTCGGCGGGCACGTCGGCTGAATCACGAAGACGTCTTTGCCGCGCACGATTTCGTTGATCTTCACGCGGATCTCGCCTTCGCTGAATCGGCTCACGAGCGAATCCGACAGCGGCACGCCCAAGGCGCTGGCAATCGCCTTCGACAGCGACGGATTCGCATTGCCGGAGACGAGTGCCACACGCTGGGAGAGTTGCCGCCGTTTCGTCATCGTGTTATCGCCTCGCCAAGACCCGGCGCGCCGGGCGCTTTGCTGCGGGGCGTCTCGCTACCGTGCGCTTCGCTGCGGGGCGCCTCACCGCGGGCCGCGCTTTCTTCACCGAAGGACGGCGCGCGGGCCGGAGCGCCCTCTTGGCCGGCCGCTTGGCTTTCGCGGGAGCCCGGCGCAGGACCGGGCGCTTACCGGCCGCTGGATGGGGATGGCCATCGGTGCTAGCCGCTTTGGCCTGCTCGAACGGTTTAGCGGGAACACCGGCCACCACCCCTTTGGCCGGGACATCGTGCCCTTTGGTCACAACGCAGCCGGCCCCGGTGACGGCCCCGGGGCCGATCTTCACTGGGGCGATCAAGACCGTATCCGAACCGATGAAGGCGCCTTTGCCGATGTGTGTCGGGTGCTTCTCGCTGCCGTCGTAGTTGGCCGTCACCGTGCCAGCGCCGATATTGACATCGTCTTCCACCGTCGCATCGCCCAAATAGGTGACGTGGCCGATGCGCACCCGGTGGCCGACTTTGGCGCGGACCAGCTCGACAAAGTTGCCCACCCGCGACTCATCGGCGATGCTCACCCCGCTGCGCAACCGCGCAAACGGGCCGATGGAGCAGCGCTTGCCGATCGCCACACTCGTTTCAATCACGGTATAGGGATGCACCACGGTATCCGCCCCGATGGACACGCCTTGATCGATGAACGTGGAGCGCGGATCTTCGATGGTCACGCCATTGTTGAGGTGCATGTCGATGATGCGCTGCCGGATGACGCCGATCGCCCGGGCGAGCTCGGCCTTCGAGTTGATGCCCAGGGCTTCGGCGATTTCCTCGACGCGGGTGGCGTGAATCTTCGTCCCTTCTTGTTTGGCGATCGCGGAGATCGCCGTGGTCAGATACAGCTCGTGCTTCGAAGCGCTTGGCGTGATGGTGGCGAGGGCTTGCAGGAGGGCCTCGACCTTGCACACGAGCGGGCCGACGTTAATTTCGCGGATGGCGCGCTGGGCGGCGGCGGCTTCCGCCTCTTCGACGATGCCGACGATCTGCCCCTGCTCATTGCGGAGGATGCGGCCGTACCCGCTCGGATCGGCCAGATGCGCCGTCAGCAGTGTCGCGGTCGCCTCGGTTTTGAAGTGCGCCTCGATGAGCTTCTGAATCGTGCCGCGGCGCAGCAGCGGCGTATCCGCATACAGAATCAGCACGCTGCCATGGCTGCCGAGCGCTTTCTTCGCCGCCACCACGGCATCGCCGGTGCCCAGCCGCTTGGTTTGGATGACGACTTTGGCCTCTTTCGGCAGGTGCGGTTGCACGGCCTCAGCGCCAGCCCCCAAGATGATGATCGGCTGCTTCACCCCGGCGGAGGCCGCCAGATCCAACGCATACGCGATCATTGGCCGGCCGCAGATGCGGTGCAGCACCTTGGGCATATCCGACTTCATCCGCGTGCCTTCGCCTGCGGCTAAGATGATGGCCTGGAGTGTTCTCATTGCGGCGTCAAGTCCCTCCGTTTAGTCCCGGCTCTTCCAAAACTGGGGAGCCAGGATTCGAACCTGGACGTGGAGCTCCAAAGGCTCCTGTGCTGCCGTTACACTACTCCCCAATCGCCCATTACCGATCCGTCTGCACAAGCTCAATTCGCCATGACGAGGGAGTCGATGTTCGCAGCGTCGTCACCATCTCGTGCGCATGGGCGCGGTCGCGACACAGCCCGAAGACGGCAGGGCCGCTGCCTGAGAGTCGTGCGGCTAACACTCCACATGCGCGTAAGGTTTCCTGAATGTGTGGTATGACAGGACAACGCCGGATCGCGACAGGTTCCAGATCGTTCCAAAGTCCTGCGGCGAGCCCCGCGCTGGCGGGGCCGTTGCGTAAGGCGTGTGCGACTATGGTAATCGAGGCGGTTGGCGGTGTCAAGGGCAAATTCAATTCTTCGTAGATTTCTTTCGTCGACAATTGCGCATCCGGCACCACCAGCACCTGCGCAAGCGGCTGTCCTGGAATGGGTTCGCAGATTTCACCACGGCCGCGGCCGATGGCAAACGGTGTGTCATAGAGGAAGAAGGGCACGTCGGAGCCCAGCTGAGCCCCCAACTCTATCAACCGCTCCTTAGGCCAGAGCAAGTTCCAGAGGGTATTGAGCCCGCGCAAGGTCGTGGCCGCATCGGAGGAGCCGCCGCCTAAGCCGGCGGCGATCGGAATGCGCTTCGTCAGATGGATCCGCGCCCCTTGTCCCGCCCCGCTCTTCTGCTGAAGCAGGCGGGCGGCTTTGAGTACGAGGTTGTCGTCGCCGCAGGAAAGCGTGGGATCGGTGCACGTTAAGGAAAGGGTGGCGGCTGCCTCAAACGTCAGCTCATCCGCCAAATCAATCCGCTCAAAAATCGTCTCAAGTTCGTGGAATCCATCCGCCCGCTTGCCCACCACGCGCAGATACAGATTCAGTTTCGCTGGCGCTCGAAACCGTAACCGCGACTCATGACCCATGACGTATGACCCACGACTACGACGGCTTCAACGACATCACGATGCGTCGACGAAGTCCCTGATAAAATTTCACCAGCTCATCGAGCGACACGGGCACAATCATGCGGGGCAAGACGCGAAATGTTTCCACATCGCCGATGATGCGTGACCAGAGAAACGGATCGACCGAGGCATCTTTCTGTTTGGCCTTCTCCAGCCAGGCGAAGATGGCCTCCTTCGGCTTGTCCTTTAAGAGCACGTAGAGATCGACGTAGTCTTTCACATCCAGCCGACCCTGGATGGCCGTGATTTTATTCACCGTAATATTCTCCAGCGCGTCAATACGCCATGACCCATGCCGGCGTGGCGTCCCAAATCGTGCCGGCATATCCTGCACCAGATCAACCCGCAGTCCCTCGGCAAAGCGCAGGCGAATAAAGTGCGGCGCTCGTGATTCCACGGCGAATCCTAGACGCGGCTGCATAGCCTGCACCATTGGCCAGATCATGTCGAGTGGTGACTCGTTGGTAAAGAAATCTAGGTCATCCGAGTACCGGTGATACAGATAAAACGCCGCCAGGGCCGTGCCGCCGGTCAAATAAAAGTGGCGAGCAAACGTCCCCTCGGCAAAGACGGTGTCTAAGACCTGCCGCTGTAACGGCGTTAGGATTTTCGGGCGGGGCTGGTCCATAATTCCACTGCTTCCTGCCAATGGCGTTTGACCTTTTCGTCCATCCGCAAATGCGGCAGTGCGGCGCGCATCTGCTCAGGCGAGAGGTACTGAAAAATCTCCGGCGGGCGCAACCGCTCCAGCAGTCGGGCGATCAGCCATTTTTTCTGGGCAAACGGCGCATGATGCAACAGCTCCTGCACCTGCGCTTCGCTGAGATTATAGTCCCAAAGAAACCACGGCCGTTGCGACCCGCCACCCTGAACCGGGGTTAAGGGCAACGAGGTTTTGCTGCGGATAAACTCCATCGTCGCCACCCGCCCGAGGCTGGAGATCGACGCAAAGGCCGGATTGCGCTGCAGGTAGACCTTGAGTTCTTTCGCCTCCTGCGGCGTAAATCGTATGGTGGTCAGCGCGCTCTTCGCCATGCCTTAAGTGTATTCGATTCGAATACATAAATCAAGCCCTTAGCGCGACTCCCGGAAGCACCTCGCAAGAAATTCAACCATCTCCGGCCGATCGAGCGCTTTCGCCAGCTCCCCCACAATCCGATTCACGTATGGTCGGTCAAGCCGTGCTCGCTGCTGGTGAATAATCGCGCGCACGTCTTCTTGATCTTTCGGCCGCGCAGAGAGTACTTTATGAATCACCAGATCTTCGGGGCGGCAGACACGGACACGGATGCGTTGCCCGGTCACCTCCTCAATCGTCGCACGGGCAATCGCCTGATGCTCGTAGGGCAGCGTCGCCCAGATCAGGTCAATGCGGACACCGTCAGAGGTTTCCACAGGCAAGACGTGCGTGTCTTTCAGAAATGCAATGGGATTGCGGGGGATGATCCGAACGATGGAACGCAATTCTTTCATGAGCGAAGGCCATTGTGTTTCCTCGACAAGGAGCGATGCGTCCACATCCAGGGTCGAGCGCGGCTCGCCCCACACCAGGTTGGCGATACCTCCAATGATCATGTAGGGAATACGGTGCTCGTCTAAAAAGCGCGCGATCAGCGCGAGGGCGCGCTCAAGCGCAGTCATCCCACCCCCTGCGTGAGGCTGCCGAAGGCAGCCTGTTTCGCCTCGCTCGAATGTGGTTTCGCCTCATGTGAGGCGAAACGGGCCTGCGGCCCCCACGTTGGGGGTGATAGCATGAAAACGCTGGGTCGCTTGAACGCTGTCATACTGGCACCAACCGACAGGAGGTGCCGCGATGACATCCATCGCAGTGAACACGGTGATCGGGATGGACATTGGACTCCACCACTCCTGGTG
>JACQWM010000015.1 GCA_016209275.1 Candidatus Omnitrophota bacterium | reverse complement strand
GTGTTTAAGGCGGCGGCGGAGGGCCCGATGAAGCGCATCCTGCAGTACAACACCGACCCGCTCGTCTCCAAGGATTTCAACGGCAACCCGCACTCGTGCATCTTCGACGCGACGCTGACGGCGGTCATCGACAAGACGCTGGTCAAGACCTTCGGGTGGTACGACAACGAGTGGGGCTACTCCAACCGCGTCATCGATTTGCTGGAGTACGTGGCGAAGAAAGGTTTTAGCGCGGGCAATTCCTCAGCAGCCAAGGCTACCGTTGGTGTCTAATGGTTAAATCCCAAAACCCAAATTCCAAATGAAGCAGACCGTGAAAGATGTGGACGTGAATAAGAAGCGGGTATTGATCCGGGTGGATTTCAACGTGCCGCTGGAGAAGGGGACCGGCGCGATCACCGACGATACCCGCATCCGCGAAAGCCTCCACACGATCACCGACTGCCTGGAGCGCGGGGCGACCGTGATCTTGATGAGTCATCTGGGCCGCCCCGACGGCAAGAAGGTTCCATCGCTGTCGCTGCAGCCTGTGGCCGCGCGGCTGGCCGAATTACTCAAGAAGCCGGTGCTCTTCCTCAATGACTGCATTGGACCTCAGGTGGAAGCGACCGTGATGACCTTAGCCCCCGGGCAGGTGTGCGTGCTGGAGAACCTTCGATTTTACGCGCAGGAAGAAGCGAACGATCCGAATTTCGCCGCCCAACTCGCGAAGCTCGGCGAGCTCTACGTCAATGACGCCTTCGGGACGGCCCACCGAGCGCACGCATCCACCGAAGGCGTGGCCCGCTTGCTGCCGGCGGTGGCCGGTTTTCTGATGGAAAAGGAGATTCAGTATTTGGATCACGCTCTGGCCAATCCGAAGCGCCCCTACGCCGCAATCCTCGGCGGGGCAAAAGTCTCCGATAAGATCGGCGTGGTGAGACGGCTGCTGGAGCGGGTGGATCGGCTGCTCATCGGCGGGGGCATGTCGTATACGTTCTTACAGGCGCAAGGGCGGGCCATCGGCTCCTCGAAGCTGGAGGCGGATAAAGTGGGGCTGGCCAAGGAGCTGCTGGCCCAGGCGAAGGCGCGCGGGGTGACGGTGGTGCTGCCGGAGGATCACGTCATCACGACGTCGCTGGACGATCCCGCGAGCCCGGTCAAGACGGTGGACGTCGGGCAGATTCCAGACGGCTGGTCAGGGGTTGACATCGGGCCGAAAACGATCACGGCGTTTACGGCAGCGCTCTCAGATGCGAAGACCGTCGTCTGGAACGGCCCGGTCGGCGTGTTTGAGCAAGCACGGTTCAGCCAGGGCACGCGGCGGATCGCCGAAGCGCTTGCGGCTCTGAGAGCCACCACCATCATCGGCGGCGGCGATAGCGCTGCGGCCGTGCAGCGCTTCGGGCTTGCCGAGCGCATGAGCCACATCTCCACCGGCGGCGGAGCGTCCTTAGAGTTCCTCGAAGGCAAGGTGTTGCCCGGGATCGCCATCCTCAGAGATCGACCTGCAGAGCCTGCTGCCGCGAAATGATCACGAGAAAGCCTTTCATTTGTGGCAACTGGAAAATGCACCTGACGATTGCGGAGTCGCAAGCGCTCATCCAGCGGCTGAAGGCCTCGTGCGACACCGAGGCGGTGGATGTCGCGGTCTGCCCTCCGTTTACGGCGTTGTCCGCCGCCGCCAGCGCCGCCCGGAGCTCGCGCATCCGCGTCGGGGCCCAAAATCTGTTTTGGGAGCCGCAGGGCGCGTTCACCGGCGAAATCTCCGCCGCGATGCTCAAAGACGCCGGCTGCGCGATCGTGCTCATCGGGCACTCCGAGCGGCGCACGGTGTTCGGCGAGACCGATGAAATGGTGAACAGCAAATTGGGCGCAGCGCTGAAACACGGCTTGGCTCCGATCGTCTGCATCGGCGAAACCTTGGCCGAGCGGGATGCGGGTCGAACACTGGACGTGCTGAGGCGCCAGCTCGAGGCCGGGTTCAACGGTATCGCCGCCGCCGGATGGGATCGAGTCACGATCGCGTATGAGCCGGTCTGGGCGATCGGCACCGGCCGCAACGCAACCCCTGAGCAGGCTCAAGTGGCCCATGCGTTTGTGCGGCAATGGATTGGCCAGTCGGTCGCGCCAGCGACCGCTGCGCGGGTGCGGATTCAATACGGCGGCAGCGTGAACGCCTCGAATGCGCTCAGCGTGCTGCAGCAGCCTGATGTGGACGGGGCCCTCGTCGGCGGGGCCAGTCTCAAGGACGAGGCGTTTTCAGCGATCGTCAAGGCGGCAGCCGAAGCGAAAGTGGTGGTGAAATAATGTACGGACTCGTGATGGTGATCCATGTGCTCGTGGCGTTGTTTCTCGTCATCGTCGTGCTGCTGCAGGGAGGGCGCGGCGGCATGGCGGAGACGATGGGCGGAGTCGCGGCGCAATCATTGTTCGGCGGCGGAGCCAACCTGGTGATGACAAAACTCACGGCCGGGGTCGCCGCGCTGTTTATGGTGACGTGCCTGTCGCTGGCGGTGCTCTCCAGCGCGCGCGGGCGCTCGGTGACTGAGCAACTGCCCATGTCCATTGATCAATTGCCGGCGGCCTTGCCACCAGGAACACCCTCGATCCCCACACCTGCGACTCCAGCAGCACCGACCACGACGGCGCCGAGCACACCATCCAGCGCACCGCCTTCGACCACCACGCCATAGTGACAGTTCGCCGAGGAGTGTTGCTGTTCACACTCCTCCTCACCCCTTCGCTGTGCGACGCCGCGCAGGACCATCCGGTGGCTGGGGATGCGATCATTGAAGGATCGATCGGCGACGCCAGCCGGCTGTTGCCGATTCTCGCCTCCGATTCCGCCTCGGGAGACATCGTCGGCCTCCTCTTCAACGGCTTGCTGAAATACAACGAGCGGCTGGACATCGTCGGGGACCTGGCCGAGTCATGGGACGTCAGCCCTGACGGCATGACCATCACGTTTGTCTTGCGGCCCAACGTGCGATGGCATGATGGTGTGCCGGTCACCGCCAGGGATGTCCGGTTTACGTATCAAAAGCTCATCGATCCTGCCGTGCCCACGCCGTTTTCCAGCAACTACGCGCTGGTGAAATCGGTTGAGGTCCTGGATGCGCGCACCGTCCGCGTCACCTATCGGGAGCCATTTTCCCCGGCCCTCGAAAGCTGGATGATCGGGGTGATGCCTGAGCATCTGCTGGAGCATGACGACGTCAGCCGCACACCGCTGCTTCGCCGTCCCATCGGCCATGGCCCGTATCGGTTCGTCCGTTGGAAGACCGGCGAGCTCATCGAGCTGGCGGCGAACCCGGATTATTTCGAGCATCGGCCGTGGATTGATCGGTATCTCTATCGCGTCATCCCGGATCAGACCACGCTGTTTCTTGAGCTGCTGACCCGCGGGGTTGATTCGACGAGCCTGACACCGCTGCAATTCACCAAACTCACGAATCGGCCGGCGATCAGCCGGTCCTACCAGAAGTTTCGCTATCCCTCCTTCGGCTTTACCTATGTCGGCTACAATCTCGCCGATGAGCGGTTTCGGGATGTCCGGGTCCGCCAAGCCATCAACCTCGCCCTGGATAAGCAAGCGATCGTCGACGGGGTGCTCTATGGGTTAGGCCAGGTGGCGACCGGCCCGTATCCCAAAGAGTCGTGGGCCTATGATCCCTCCGTGATCCCAGCGCCTCGGGATCTGGCATCGGCGAAGCGCCTGCTTGCCGCTGCCGGGTGGGCGGATCATGACGGCGATGGCGTGATCGACAAGGCTGGGGCGCCGTTTCGCTTCACGCTGCTGACGAATCAAAATGAGGTGCGGCAGCAGGTGGCGGAGCTCATCCAACAGCACCTCAGGACGATTGGCATCGAGATGAACATCCGCGTCGTGGAATGGAGCGTGTTCGTCCATGAGTTCATCGATAAGCGCCGCTTTGAGGCCGTCTTGCTGGCCTGGAACCTCTCGCGCGATCCGGATCTCTTCAGCTTGTTCCATTCCTCAGAAACCAAGGAAGGGCAGTACAATTTTGTCGGCTATGCCAATCGCGACGTGGATCGGCTGCTTGAGGACGGGCGGCGCGTCTTTGATCGGGTCGAGCGCGAGCGCATTTATCATGAGGTGCATCGGCGGCTGTATGAGGATCAACCCTACACGTTTCTGTTCGTCAGCGATGCGCTGCCGATCGTCGCCTCGCGCTTTCGCCGTGTGCGCGCGACACCGATTGGCATCGGCCACAATTTCATCGACTGGTACGTCCCTTCCGCCGAGCAGCGCTACAAGAGCAAACAACTTGTCCCCTGAACGATGAACGACCGCGCGATGTGAATGCTGACATATCTGGTGCGTCGTCTCATCGGTCTCGTCCCCATCCTTTTCCTCATTACCGTGGTGTCATTCGGCATCATGCATCTGGCCCCGGGCAAGCCGGTGGATGCGGCCGGGGCGTTCAACCCCAAGGTCTCCCTCGAAGTCCGCCAACGATTAGCGCAGCTCTACGGCTTGGACCAGCCGCTCATCCGTCAGTATCTTGGGTGGCTCCGCCGAGTCGTTCAGCTCGATTTTGGCCGCTCATTTCTTGATGATCGCCCCGTCGGTGAGAAAATTTTGGAGCGGCTGCCGGTCACCCTGACGATTAATATCGCCTCGCTGGCACTCATCCTCATCATCGCCATCCCGCTGGGCGTCCTCGCGGCCGCCTCTCCAGGCAGCCGTTTTGACCAGGCCACAACGGTGTTCGTGTTTGTCGGGTACTCCATCCCGACATTTTGGTTGGCCCTCCTGGGCATGGAGTTCTTCGGGGTGCGGCTGGGATGGCTGCCAATTTCCGGCATGCATACCGTCGACTATGAATCATTCCCATGGTGGCAGCGCGGCGCTGACTTGGCCTGGCATCTCGTCTTGCCGGTCGGGATGACGGCGTTTGCCAGCCTGGCCGGCCTCTCTCGCTACATGCGCTCCAGTATGGCCGAGGTGCTGCGCGCGGACTACATCAGGACGGCGAGAGCGAAGGGGGTCGCGGAGTCGCGCGTGCTGTTCCATCACGGGTTGCGCAACGCGCTGCTGCCGTTGATCACGATCCTGGGTCTGTCCGTGCCGGATCTGATCGGCGGCAGCGTCATTGCGGAGACCATTTTCTCCATCCCAGGGATGGGGCGGCTGCTGTATGACGCGGTGATGGCTCGGGATTATCCCGTGGTGATGGCGCTCGTGACCATCGGAGCCGTGCTGACGCTGATCGGCAATGCGCTCGCCGACATCGCGTATGCGGCGGCTGATCCACGCATCCGCGTCGGCAAAACCACATGACATTGACGATTGACGATGTTCGATTGACGATTCATTGTCGATGTGTGATTTTCAATCGACAATCGGAAATCCATTAGGATGAGTACTCGCGCGGCGGTTGTCGGAGCGGTGGTGTTGCTGGTTGTCTTCTTCGTGGCAGTGGCGGCGCCGTGGCTTGCTCCGTGCGATCCGACCCACGTGAATCTTTCGCAGGCCCTTGAGCCGCCGTCGATGGCGCATTGGCTGGGCACCGATCAGCTTGGCCGCGATGTCATGAGCCGCCTGATGTGGGGGGCGCGCATTTCGTTGCTGGTCGGCGTCATCGCGGTTAGCATCGCGGTGGTGGTCGGCACCTTGCTCGGCGCGTGCGCAGGCTTCTTTGGCGGATGGGTTGATGCGGTGCTCATGCGCCTGGTTGACACGATGCTGTCGATTCCCACGGTCTTCCTGTTGCTCGCGGTCATCGCGCTGGTGGGGCCGAGCATTGAGCTGATCATGGTGGTGATCGGCCTCACCAGTTGGATGGGGGTCGCGCGGCTCGTCCGCGCGGAATTGCTGAGTTTGAAAGAGCGGGAGTTTGTGCTGGCGGCCCGCGTGCTCGGCGCCTCCTCCGCCAGGCTGCTGTGCCGGCATTTGCTGCCGAATGCCATCGCCCCGGTGCTGGTCGCCGCGACACTTGGGGTCGGCGGGGCGATTCTGACGGAATCAGCGCTCAGCTTCCTCGGCTTAGGCGTGCAGCCGCCCACGCCGAGCTGGGGCAATATCCTCAATGAAGGACGGATCGCGCTCGGGATCGCGTGGTGGCTGACCGTGTGCCCGGGGCTGTGCATTCTGGTGACGGTGTTGGCGTTTAACCTCTTGGGGGAAGGAATCCGCGAGCGGATCAGCAAGGTCTGATCTCAGATATCGCGCATCGCGATATCTGAGATCGCCTGGAAGCTATGTCATTATTGAGCATTGAGAGCCTTTCTGTGTCGTACCGGAGCCGTGATCAACTGACCACGGCGGTGCGCGGGGTCAGCTTTGACGTGGAGCCCGGCGAAATCCTCGCCCTCGTCGGTGAATCCGGTTCAGGCAAGAGCAGTGTGGCCCTGGCCCTGACCCGCCTGCTGCCGGTTCCGCCGGCGGTGATCTCCGGCCGGGTGATGATGGAGGGGGCCAATCTCCTCGAGGCGTCGCCTGCGCAATTGCGCGCGATCCGCGGCGGGAAGATCGCGTATGTGTTTCAAGAGCCGGCCACCTCGCTGAATCCTGTGCTGACGATCGGCGAGCAGCTCATCGAAGCTATGAGGCTGCATACGGCATCGCGCGGGATCACCGCCCGCGCGCTGGCGGTGGAGTGGCTGCAACGCGTGGGAATGGATTCGGCTGCCGGACGGATGTCAGCCTACCCGCATGAATTTTCCGGCGGCATGCAGCAGCGCGTCATGCTCGCCATGGCGTTGGCCGCTGCGCCGGTTCTGCTGGTGGCTGATGAGCCCACGACGGCGCTCGATGTGACCGTGCAGGTGCACATCTTGCGCCTCCTGCGCGACCTCCAGCGACGGCTGAACCTGGCGGTCCTGCTGATCACGCATGATCTGCTCGTGGTGGAGCGGCTAGCACACCGCGTGGGCGTGATGAAGGCCGGCCGGCTGATGGCGTTGGGATCAACATCCGAGGTCTTGCGGAAGGCGCATGGCTGACGCGGTGATCGACGCGATGGCTGTTGAGAAGAGGTTTCATCCCCGGGCGGCGCTGTGGGGGCGGAGCCTGCCGGCGATTCCTGCCGTTGATGGGGTGACGTGCCGCCTTCTGCCGGGGGAACGGTTCGGCATCGTTGGAGAGTCCGGGTGCGGGAAGACCACCTTGGCGAAAATCATGGTTGGCTTGCTCCCTCCGACCCGCGGGGAAGTTCGGCGATCTGGGCGGATCCAATACGTGTTTCAGAACCCGATGAATAGCCTGAATCCTCGCATGACGGTGCGAGAGACGGTTGGCGAAGGCTTGGTCATCCACCGATTGGCTCGAGGGGTTGCCTTGCGCCGGCGGGTCGCAGAGCTTCTGGAGGCCGTCAAGCTGCCCGCCTCATTCGCGGCGCGGTATCCGCGTCAGCTCAGCGGGGGGGAGCGTCAGCGGGTGGGGATTGCGCGGGCACTCTCGGTTGAACCTGATGCCGTGATCTGCGATGAGCCCATTGCCTCCTTGGATGTCTCGGTGGGCGCGCAGATCATCGACCTCTTGCGCGATCTCTCGCAGCGGCGAACGATGGCGCTGCTCTTCATCTCCCATGATGTGCGGGCCGTGGCGTCCTTGTGTGAGCGCATCGCCGTGATGCGCCGCGGCCGCTTCGTCGAGGTCGGACCGACCGAGTTGATCACCACGCAGCCGCAGCAGGCGTATACCCAGCTGCTGCTTCGCAGTGCCGCCCTAGATCTTGATGCCGATAACGCCGATCACCGCTGATTCTCAGCGCAGATTTCCGCGGATCAGCGGTCATCTGCGAAGCCATCTGCCGCAATCTGCGTCCTCATGGTTTAAGATTTTAATCATTCTCACCGGGCTCTGGGCGTACCACAATAGTTTCGGCGGGCCGTTCATCTTCGACGATATTCCCGCGATCGTGACGAATCGGCACGTCCACCATCTCTGGCCGTTGTGGGATGTCTTGACGGCGGCCGAGCGCGGCGCATTCAACGGCCGCCCGCTCATTACCTTCACGCTGGCCCTCAACTACGCGTTGGGCGGGGTGACGGTGTGGGGGTATCACGCGGTGAACCTGGCGATTCATCTTGCCGCGTCGCTGGCGCTCTTCGGCATCGCCCGCCGAACCATCAGGATGCGCCAGAGGCTTCCTGAAGGGCCGGGCACCTCAGGCGCTGCCGAGGGGCTCGCACTGGCGGTGGCCCTGATCTGGCTGGTCCATCCGCTGCAGACCGCGAGCGTCACCTACATCATCCAACGCTCCGAATCGTTGATGGGGCTTTGCTATTGTGCCGCGCTCTACAGCGTCATCCGCAGCGCTGAGGCGGCGCATCCTCGAAGGTGGCGCATGGCGGCCGTGGTCTGGTGCGGGCTCGGCATGGCCAGCAAGCCAAGCATGGCCACCTTGCCGTTCGTCGCCTTCGCGTACGATCGGTTTGTCCTATCACGAACAGAGGCAGATGCGCGGTGTCAGCGCCGCTCCCTGTTCCTCTCCCTGATCACGGTGTGCGCGATCATCGGCGGGGTGTTGCCGTTCATCACCGTCCTGGCAGCGCCGGAGGCCAGCTTCCCGTATCAGCCGGTCACCCCATGGGCCTACCTGCTCACGCAGACGAAGGTCGTGTGGCATTATCTGCGGCTTGTCGTGTGGCCTTCGCCGCTCGCACTGGATTACGCGTGGCCGCTCAGCACCCGGTTGGCTGATGTGTGGCCGGCGGCGCTGGGATGCGTGGCGGTCCTCATCCTCATTGGCTGGGCGCTGCGCCGAGCGCCGGTCGCGGGCGGACTCGCGGCGATCGCCGTGGCGCTGCTAGCCCTCAGCTCAAGCGTCGTTCCGCTCGCCGATGCCGCCTGCGAGTACCGCATGTATCTGCCGCTGGCTCCGATCATCGCCCTGATCGTGCTCGGCGCATGGCGCCTGCTCGGGCGGTTCGCTCCGCCGTCTGCGCGTCCCCGGATCGCCGCCGGACTGCTCGCGGTGTCGGTCGTCGTGCTGGGGAGCCGCACGATTCGGCGAAACGCCGACTATCGCAGCAGCGACGCGATCTGGGCGGCGACGGTGGCGGCGCGCCCGGATAATCCCCGAGCGCGTCTGTATCTCGGCAATGCGCTGATCGACGCTGGACGGCGCGATGAGGCGCGCGCGCAATTAACACGAGCGCTCCAGCTGAAGCCTGACTACGCCGAGGCGCACAGCAATCTCGGCAAGATCCTGGAGCAGCAAGGCGATCTGGGTGCGGCGATGCGGCGGTACCAGCGCGCGCTGGCGATCAACCCTTTGCTGATCGAGGCGCACAACAACGCGGCCAATGTCCACATGAGGCTCGGACAGCCGTCGGCGGCCATCGCCGCCTATCACCGCGCGCTGCAGATCGCTCCGCATGCGGCGACCGTCCGGTACAATCTCGGCAATGCGTATGCGCAACAAGACCGCTGGGCGGAGGCCGCCGCCGCGTACGCCGCGGCCATCCGCGATGATCCTACGCTGGCGGAGGCTCGGCTCAATTTCGGCAATGTCCTGTTGCATCAAGGGAAGACGCTTGATGCGATCGCCCAGTACGCGGAGCTCTTGCGGCAACAGCCCGCCCATGCGGCTGCGCGCCGCAACCTGGCAGCCGCCCGGCAGCGCCTCACGTCGGATCCGTAGCTCTCGCAATCTCCGCCGATTGGCGTTATAATATTTCTTCCTATGATGGAGCGTTTTTGGCACGCGTTTGTGCCGCTGTTTATCGCCTTCGACGGCGTGGGCTTGCTGCCGGTGTTTTGGCAGCTCTCGCATCGCCTGAGCAGCCGGCAGCGGCAGCGCGCCGCCACCGAGGCGGTGGCGACCGCGTTCCTCGTCGCTGCCGTCTTTCTCTGGGCGAGCCGGCCGCTGTTTCGGCTGATGGGGTTGGAGCTGGCCGACGTGATGGTGGCCGGCGGATCCATTCTCTTTGTGCTCTCACTGCGCGAGCTGCTCATGCCGGGCAAGTCCTCGAGGATCCGCGATGTCCATGTCGGCGTCGTCCCCGTCGGGGTGCCGCTGCTCGCCGGCCCGGCGGTGCTGACGATGACGATCTTGGTGCGGGAGCGCTACGGCTGGGGGCTGGCCGTGGCCGCCCTCGTGGCGAACATGCTGGTCATCTGGGCGCTGTTGCAGGCGTGCGAGTGGCTCATGCGCCGGCTGGGGCGCGACGGCTCCCAGGTCATTTCAAAAATCACCAGCCTGATCCTCACGGCCTTCGGGATCATGCTGATGCGGGAAGGGATTGGCGCGATGCTGAATCGCCCGCTCATCCTGTGATGCGTCGGATCCTGGCGTTTGTGATGGCGGGAGGAAAAGGCGAGCGGCTGCTGCCGCTGACCAAGGATCGGGCCAAGCCGGCCGTGCCTTTCGGCGGCACGTACCGGATCATCGATTTTACGCTCTCCAATTGCATCAACTCCGGCATTCGGAAAATCCATGTGCTCGTGCAGTACAAGTCCCACTCCTTGCAGCGGCATCTGATCATGGGCTGGAATATCTTCCACAGCGAGCTGGGCGAATATATCGACGTGATTCCGGCTCAGCAGCGCACCGGCGATCACTGGTACTTAGGCACGGCGGATGCGATTTACCAGAACATCAATTCCATTGAGCAGGAAAACCCGGATCAGGTCCTCGTTTTGGCGGGCGATCACATCTACAAGATGAATTACGCGGAGATGGTGGCCTTCCATGAGGCGCAGCGCGCGGAAGTGACGGTCGGGGTCATCGAGATGGATCTCGCGCGGGCGAAAGGGTTCGGGATCGT
This sequence comes from Candidatus Omnitrophota bacterium, assembly GCA_016209275.1. Classification (NCBI taxonomy): domain Bacteria; kingdom Pseudomonadati; phylum Candidatus Omnitrophota; species Candidatus Omnitrophota bacterium. The sequence continues at coordinate 53,236 of JACQWM010000015.1, read as the reverse complement.
CGAGGTGGACGAGGCCGATCGGGTCGTCGGCTTTGAAGAAAAGCCGGAGCGCCCGAAGACCCTTCCGGGGCAGCCGGACCGCTGCTTCGCCTCGATGGGCATCTACGTCTTTAATCGGGAGCTCCTGCAGCACGCGCTGGTGGGCGATGCGCGCCGCGCGGAGAGCAGCCACGATTTCGGCCGGGACGTGCTGCCGGCCGCGGCCCGCAACGTGAAAGTGGTGGCGTACCATTTCAAGGACGAGAACAAGCACACCTCAAAATATTGGCGCGACATCGGGACCTTGGACGCGTATTACGAGGCCAACATGGAGTTGGTGCAAGTGACACCGCAGTTCAATTTCTATGACCGCGCCTGGCCGATCCGCACGTACCATGAGCAGTGGCCGCCGGCCAAAACCGTGTTCGCCGATGAAGCCACCGGCCGCGTGGGGTCGGTGCTGGATTCGCTCGTGTCGAATGGCTGCATCATCAGCGGGGGGCAGGTCAAGCGCTGCGTGCTCTCGCCTGATGTGCGCATCAATAGTTACGCGACGGTGGAAGACTCGATTCTGATGGAGCACGTCGAAGTCGGGCGGTACGCGAAGATCCGTCGGGCGATTATCGATAAAGACGTCATCATTCCGCGCTATGCGGAGATTGGTTACAACCTCGAGGAAGACCGTCGTCGGTTTCATGTGACCGAATCCGGCATCGTGGTCGTCGGCAAAGGGACCGTGATCGAAGAGCCGCGGCCGGCGGTGTCGTTGGTGGGAACGTAGCGTGTGACCACGTGGCCACCTGGACACAAGAGGAAGATGAACGCGAACGGATTACAGATTGGTGATCGTGCTTTCTCGTCGAGGCTGATTGTTGGGACGGGGAAGTATGCGACGTTCGGGCTGATGCGCCAGGCGATTGAGGCGAGCGGAGCAGAGCTGGTCACCGTGGCGGTGCGACGGATCAATCTGGATCGGCCAAATGAGGAGAGCCTGCTGGATTATCTTGACCGAACGCGCCTCACCCTGCTGCCGAATACGGCGGGGTGCTACACGGCTGAGGAGGCGATTCGCACCGCCGCGCTTGGTCGGGAGGCTGGGCTGTCCAATCTCGTGAAACTTGAGGTGATCGGCGACCAGAAGACGCTCCTGCCAGATACGGAAGCGCTCCTGCGCGCCACGAAGGAGCTCGTGAGGGAGGGATTCGTGGTCATGCCGTACACGAATGATGATCCGATCATGGCCAAAAAGCTTCAGGATGCCGGGGCGGTGTGCGTGATGCCGCTGGCCGCTCCGATCGGCTCGGGATTAGGCATCATCAATCCGCTGAACATCCACTTCATTCTCGAGGCCGTTTCCGTGCCGGTGATCGTGGATGCCGGGGTGGGCACAGCGTCGGATGCGTCGATCGTGATGGAGCTGGGGGCTGACGGGGTGCTCATGAATACCGCGATCGCCGGCGCTTCGGATCCGGTGAAGATGGCGACGGCAATGCGCCTGGCCGTTGAATCCGGCCGGCTGGCGTTTGAGGCCGGACGGATCCCGAAGAAGCCGTACGCGTCGGCCTCCAGCCCTATGGAAGGCTTGAGCAAGGGCGATATCAGATATCAAACGGCCGTTTGATATCTGATATCGAACGGAGACACGATGGGCATGACACTGACAGAAAAAATCCTCGCCAGAGCGGCGAATCGCTCATCGGTCTGCCCGGGCGAGACCGTATGGGTGAAGGCCGACGTGCTGATGACCCATGATGTGTGCGGGCCGCCCACCATCGGGATTTTCCACGAGCAATTCGGGCGCTCGGCCAAGGTGTGGGATCGGGAAAAAGTCGTGATCATCCCGGATCATTACATCTTCACGAAGGATGAGAAGGCGCGCCGCAACGTCGAAACCCTGCGGACGTTTGCGGGCGAGCAGCGGCTGCCGCACTACTACGACCCGGGCACGAAGCGGTATAAGGGGGTGTGCCACATCGCCTTGGCCGAGGAAGGGCACACGCGCCCCGGCGAAGTCCTTTTCGGCACGGACTCGCATACCTGCACGGCCGGCGCCTTCGGCGAGTTTGCCACCGGCATCGGCAATACCGAAGCGGCGTTCGTGATGGGCACCGGCACCTTATGGCTGCGCGTGCCTCACACGCTGCGGTTCGTGTTCGAGGGCGCGCTGCCGCCGTATCTCATGGCGAAAGACCTGATGCTGACCGTGATTGGAACGATCGGCGTTGATGGCGGCACGTATAAAGCGCTCGAGTTTGATGGCGACGGGGTCTATAGCCTGAGCATGGAAGAGCGCATGACCTTGGTGAATATGACCATCGAAGCCGGAGGGAAAAACGGCCTGATCAATCCGGATCAGGTGACGATCAACAGCGTTGCGGCTAAAACGAAGAAACCGTTTCAAGCCCTCACGAGGGACGCCGACGCCTCGTATCTGAAGGAGTATCGCTTCGACTGCCGCGCCCTGGAGCCGGTTGTCGCGAAACCCTCGAGCCCCGACCATCACGCGACCGTGCGATCCGTCAGCGGGGTGGCGATCGACCGGGCGTACCTGGGGTCCTGCACCGGAGGCAAGCTCACGGACTTCCTCGCTGCGGCGCGGGTGATGAACGGCCGCCGCGTGAAGGTCAACACCTTTGTCGTGCCGGCCACGACGGAGATCGAACGGGCACTCGAGACCGCCAAGATCGACGGGCAGACGCTGAAGCAGATTTTTGAGCACGCCGGCTGCGTGATCGGGCCCCCGTCATGCGGGGCCTGTTTGGGCGGGCCCTTGGACACCCTGGGGCGCCTCAATGAGCCGATGGTGTGTATCAGCTCGACCAGCCGCAATTTCCCGGGTCGGATGGGGCATAAGCTGGCGCAAGTCTACCTGGCGTCGCCCCTGACCGTGGCGGCTTCAGCGGTGCGCGGCGTCATCACCGACCCTCGGGAGTTTTTGGCATGATCATGCCGTCTTCGAATCATAAGATTTCTGATGTGATCAAGGGCGCGATCTATGTGGTTGGGGATAATATCGACACCGACCAGATCATTCCTGCGCAGTATCTGAGTTTGGATCCCTCACGGTCCGACGAGAAGGCGAAGTTCGGCTGGTACGCGCTCTCTGGGGTGCCGGAAGCCGCGCAAGGGTTGCCCAAGGGCGGCACGCCGTTTAGCCGCGAAGGGCAGCCGCCCGGCCGGTTTCCCCTGATTGTGGCAGGCAAAAATTTTGGGTGCGGTTCGTCTCGGGAGCATGCGCCGATCGCGCTGCAGCAAGCCGGCGTGCGCGCGGTGATCGCCGAGTTTTTTGCCAGGATTTTCTACCGTAACTGCGTCAACGGCGGGTATCTGTTGCCGTGCGATTCGCCGGCTGAGCGGCTCTGCGACGTGGTTCACACCGGCATGGAGGGCGAGCTGGTGCTGGCGAATACGAGCAAGCCGGTGCTGTATGTGCCGGCCCTGAAGACCTCATGGACGCTGAGTCCGCTGAGCGACATTGTTCCGATGTTGGAGGCGGGGGATCTCTTTTCGTATGCTCGGGCGCGAGGCTTCATGCCAAGCTGCCCAACACCATTGCGAGTCAACGATGACCACCCGGACGACTAGAACGCAGATTACCGCAGATCTTCAACGCAGATCGCCGCAGATCAGTGGTAATCGGCGTAGCAATCTGCGGAAATCTGCGTCTTATCGGATTGCGGTGATTCCTGGAGATGGCACCGGCCCTGAAGTGATCCGCGAGGGCCGCAAAGTGCTTGAGGCGGCGGCGAGTCAGGGCCATTTTCGTCTTGAGTGGCGCGAGTATGACCTGGGGGGTGCTCGGTATTTGAAAACCAAAGAGACCCTGCCTTCGAGCGTCTTGAAAGAGCTGCGCGAGGCCGGCGCCATTTATCTCGGCGCCATCGGGCATCCCGACGTCAAGCCGGGAATCCTGGAGCAGGGCATTCTGCTACGGCTGCGCTTCGAGCTGGACCAATACATCAATCTGCGTCCGGTGAAGCTGTATCCCGGGGTGTGGACGCCCTTGAGGGATAAGCAGCCTGAGGACATCGACTTCGTGGTGGTGCGCGAGAACACCGAAGGGCTCTACGCCGGCGTGGGAGGATTTTTGCGCAAAGGCACGGCCGATGAGGTCGCGCTGCAGACGTCGGTGAACACGCGCAAGGGTGTTGAGCGCTGCATCCGCTTCGCGTTTGAGACGACGCGCAAGCGATCCAGAAAGAAACTGACGCTGTGCGGCAAGACCAATGTGCTGACCTTCGCGCACGATTTATGGCAGCGCGTGTTTGAAGACGTCGCCAAGGAGTACAAGGATATTCAAACTGATTACACCCATGTCGATGCCTGCTGCATGTGGATGGTGAAGAACCCCGAGTGGTTTGACGTGATCGTCACGGATAACATGTTCGGCGACATCATCACGGACTTAGGCGCCATGATCCAAGGCGGCATGGGGATCGCGGCCGGCGGCAATCTGAATCCCCAGGGGGTCTCCATGTTTGAGCCGATCGGAGGCTCGGCCCCCAAGTACACCGGCAAGCATGTGATCAACCCGCTGGCGGCCATCTGTGCCGGTTCGATGATGCTCGAGCATTTGGGTCAGATGAAGGCTGCCGCCGCCATCGAGCGCGCGGTCATAAACATCACCGCGACGAAACTGAAGAGTCTTGCCGCCGGCAAGATGGGGTATTCCACCAGCGAAGTCGGCGATCTTGTTGTCAAGGGGCTTTTGGTCTAGGCACCGATGAAAAAAATCAACGTTGCAGTTGTCGGAGCCACAGGTGCTGTGGGCACCGAGATGCTGCGAGTCTTGCAGCAGCGGCGCTTTCCGGTGGTGGGGCTGAAAGTGCTGGCCTCAGCGCGGTCAGAAGGCCGTCGAGTGCCGTTCAACGGCTCCACGTATCGCGTGGAGGAGCTGACACCGCGATCGTTTGCCGGAATCGATGTGGCGCTCTTTAGCGCCGGGGCTGCCCGCAGCCTGGAGTTTGCTCCTGAAGCCGTCAAACGCGGGGCGATTGTCGTGGATAACTCCAGCGCGTTCCGCATGGCGCCGGAGGTCCCGCTGGTTATTCCGGAGGTCAATCCTCGCGCGCTGAAAGGCCATCAGGGCTTGATCGCCAATCCTAACTGCTCGACCATCATTATGCTCGTCCCGCTGGCCCCGTTGCATCGAGCGGCGCGGATCACGCGGATCATCGTGTCCACCTATCAGTCCGTCTCAGGGGCCGGCGCGAAAGCCATGTTTCAACTTTATGACGAAACGAAGCGAGCCTTGCGGCAGTTTCAGGTTTCACGTTCCACGTTTCAGGTTAAACCTCAACTTGAAACCTGGAACCTGAAACATGAAACCGTCTTACCGAAGCAGATTGCGTTCAACGTGATCCCCCAGGTCGACCTCTTCCTGAAGAACCGCTCCACGAAAGAAGAGATGAAGATGGTCAACGAGACTCGGAAGATTCTTGGGGAGCCGCAGCTTGCCGTGACGTCCACATGCGTTCGGGTGCCGGTGTTCCGAGCGCACTCCGAGGCGGTTTGGATCGAAACGAAACGGCCGCTCTCGGCCGAGCAGGCGGCCAGGCTCTTGCGCAAGGCGCCAGGCGTGACGCTGGTCGATGATCCTGCGCGCGGCGCCTATCCGCTGCCCATTGATGCGGGTGGGCAAGACAACGTCCTTGTCGGCCGGCTGCGCAGGGATGCGTCGGTGAAACGGGGCCTCGCCTTGTGGGTGAGCGGCGATAACCTGCGCAAGGGGGCGGCCACCAACGCCATCCAAATCGCTGAACTCCTCATCGGCGGTGCCAGGTCCAATTTTGTGAAGACATGACGAAGAGAGGACCTGGCACCGGAACTCGCACCCTCAAACTCACCATCGCCTACGACGGCACCCGATATGCGGGTTGGCAAATTCAGACACGCAACACGCAGACGCCAACCATCCAGGGAACGCTCCAGAAGGTTCTCAAGACCATCCTCCACGAAGACGTGCGGGTCATCGGCAGCGGCAGGACGGATGCCGGCGTGCATGCCGAAGCTCAAGTCGCTCACGTCAGAACCCGCTCGATGATCGAGACCAAGACGTTGCGCAAAGCCGCCAACCACCTCTTGCCCTCTGACATCGTCGTGACCAGCATTGAGGAGGCCTTAAGGGGGTTCCATGCGCAGTATGCTGCGAAGCGCAAGCGGTATCGTTACCGGATCTTTCTTGGGGATGCGCCCCCGCCCTTTATTCGGCCGTATGTGCATCGCGTGCATGCGCCGCTGAATCTCGCAGCCATGCGCCGGGAAGCCGCAGCGGCTAAGGGCGCGCATGATTTTCGCGCGTTTGCCCGCGAGGAAGGAAAGACGCTTCGGTCGACGCGCCGGACCATTTATGGCATCGCGCTTATCCGGCGCGGCAAGGAGCTTCATCTTGAGGTGGAGGGCAATGGGTTTCTTCATACGATGGTTCGAAGCCTCGCCGGCACCGTGATGGATGTCGGCCGCGGGCGATTGCCGCGTGGCATCGTGCGGCGGATGCTGCGGGAGGGCCAGCGGTCGCTGGCCGGCGCGACGGCGCCGGCGAAGGGGCTCACGCTCGTTTGCGTCGGCTATGATGATTGAGCCATGAAAAAGCCGACCCCACCGCCGGATGCCATCTTCCGGCCAGGGCCCCGCGGCGTCGGCCGCTACCAGCGTGCCAGCGTCATGGTGGATTTCATGGGGGCGTGCGGGTGGGGCCAGCCCCTGCTGAACCTCGGCTACTATCGCTTCTACGATATCCACAGTCTGATCACCGGGTTTAATTCAGGCCAGCGGAGGCTGGCGAAGTTTTCCATCGCGCTGCTGGATCTTCAATCAAGCGATGTGGTGCTGGATGCCGGCTGCGGCTTCGGCTGGACCACCAGCCGCATCGCGTCCCAGGCGGCGCGCGCCATCGGCCTTGACATCGCCGAGGCGCATGTGCGCGCCGCCCGGCAAACGTACCCCGCCTCCGAGCGCTTGGAGTTTATTCTGGGAGATGCGACCCGGCTGTGGGAGACGTTGGAAGCTCGGGGATTCGGCGAAGCCTCACTCGATAAGATCCACTGCCTAGAATCCGCGTTTCACTTCGGGTTCCCGGGACGCGAGGTGTTTCTCAAGGATGCGTTCCGGCTGCTGACGCCCGGCGGACGGCTGGTGCTGGTCGATTTCATGTGGCGATCCGCGCAGCCCGCGGAGATTGAGGCGGCGGATCCCGCCGGCATCGTGCGCCAGACGTGGCAATTTGAAAGCTTTGAGTCCATGGAGCGCTACCGGGCGATGGCGCGAGACTGCGGGTTCGCGGAGCGGCGGCTCCTTGACTGGAGCGAGCCGGTGCTGCAGCGTTGCCAGCGCATCGGCCAGGGCGTCCTGTGGTGCGGGCAGCGGCCCGCCACGCGGTGGGCGCTGTGCGCCATGCGTTCCGCCTTTCGCCGGCTCACTCCGGAGGATTGGATCTTGCTGGCGGAAGTGCTGCGGGCCCACGATGAGGTTCGCCGGCGCCTTCGCTACATCGCCCTCGTTTTGGAAAAGCCGCCGGGAGCTGGTCGCCGTTGACAACATCTTGAAGCCGAGCTATAATAACAACTTTCGAATGACCACGACATTTCCAGCAATCAAGAGTATCCAACGCCGTTGGATGGTGATTGACGCCAAGGATCAGGTCCTGGGACGGTTGGCGACTCGCATCGCCATGATCCTGCGCGGCAAGCACAAGCCGACGTTCACGCCGTTTCTCGACACGGGGGATTTTGTCGTGGTCATCAATGCGGACAAAGTCGCGGTGACCGGCAACAAGTTGAAAAACAAGGTGTACCGCCGGTATTCCGGCTACCCCAGCGGTCATAAGGAAATCACCTTGGAGCGGTTGCTCAAGACGCATCCGGAGCGCGTGATCAGCCAAGCGGTCAAAGGGATGATGCCGGACGGGTCGCTCGGGCGGCACCTGTTGACCAAGCTGAAGGTGTACGCAGGAGCGCAGCACCCCCATGCGGCACAGCAGCCAACCCCGTTGGCGAACTAAGCGAGTGTGAGAATGAACGAATCGGAGACAACGCAAGTCGATGCCGCCGCGTCCAGCGCCCGAGGGGCGGCGTCAACGCCGAAGGCGCCGGCGAGCCTGATGGCCACCGGCCGCCGCAAGACCTCGGTGGCTCGCGTGCGCTTGCTGCAGGGGCCAGGCGCGATTGAGGTGAACCGGCGGCCCTATGAGCAATACTTTCCGCGCGAAGCGCTTCGATTGTCGATCCGAGCTCCCCTGTTGCTGACGCACCAGATGGGCAAATATAACGTGGTCGTGAATGTTGAAGGCGGCGGGCTCACCGGCCAGGCCGATGCGATCCGTTTAGGGATCGCCCGCGCGCTGCTAAAAACGGACGAGTCGTATCGAACGGCCTTGCGTAGCGCTGGGCTCCTCACTCGGGATCCGCGGGAAAAGGAACGGAAGAAGTACGGGCAGAAGGGTGCCCGTAAGCGCTTCCAGTGGACGAAACGATAACTGCGATATCAGATATCGATTTCGATATCTGATATCGCCTTAGCTTGTGATAATATGAAACCTCACAGATGCCAACGATACGCGTCGCGATTGCAGGAGCGACCGGTTACACCGGCGAAGAGCTCCTGCGGATCCTCATCCATCACCCGCATGTTCAGCTTACCTATCTGGCCGCCTCGGCCAAATGGGGCCGCCCGACTCCTGTCTCTGAGGTCTATCCTCGTTTCGCCGGCCGCGTAGATCTCGCCGTCGAAGCGCTCAACCTCTCCCGTTGTACTGATGTCTCCGACGTGGTGTTTCTCGCCTTGCCGCATGGCATGGCGATGGAACTCGCCCCCAAGCTGCTGGCCGCGGGCAAACGGGTGATTGACCTCTCCGGCGACTTCCGCCTGCACGAGCCTTCGCTCTATCCACAGTGGTACACCTTCTCGCATACGCATCCTGAGTGGCTCAAACCAGGAGCCGCTGCGTATGGCCTGGCCGAGTTTTGTCAGGGGGAGATTGCCAAGGCCACGCTGGTGGCGAATCCTGGCTGCTACGCGACCAGCGTGCTGCTAGGGTTGCTGCCGCTGTTTCGGGCCAAGTTGGTGGATAGCCGCCGCGTCATCATCGATGCCAAATCAGGCGTCAGCGGGGCCGGACGCAAACCCGAGCCTTCATTGCTCTATGCGGAGATGTCCGAGAACCTGCGGGCCTATAAGGTCAATGCGCATCAGCATATGCCGGAGATCAATCAGACGATTCGCCAACTGACCGGCAGCGAGATCCAGATGGTCTTCGTGCCCCAAGTCATTCCGGCCACCCGCGGCTTGATCTCCATGCTCTACCTGCAGGCGAAGACGACTGAAGCGCAGGCTCGAGCCGCCTTCGCCGCGGCCTACTCCCCGGAGACCACGCCGTTCGTGCGCGTGCGCTCATCCGGTTTTCCGCAGCTATCCGAAGTGACGCACACCAACTACTGCGATCTCGGGATCATGGTTGACTCGGCGACCGGCACCATGCTGATCGCCAGCGCTTTGGACAATTTGGTGAAGGGCGCCGCCGGCCAAGCGGTGCAAAATCTCAATATCATGCACGGCTGGCCAGAGACCACCGGACTCCTCTGATGAAATGGATGAATGGCGGGGTGACCGCCGCGCTTGGGTTTAGAGCTTCAGCGGTCAACGCGGGGATCAAACGGCTCAATAAACCCGACCTCTCGCTCGTGGTTGCCGATGAGCTCGCTGTCGCCGCAGCGGTGGTGACGCGAAATCGTGTGAAAGCCGCTCCGGTGCTGATCAGCCAAGAGCGCATCCGCGCCGGTCAGGCTCAGGCGATTCTCCTCAACAGCGGGTGCGCTAATTGCATGACCGGTGTGGCCGGGCTTCGGGATGCCATGGTGGTCAGCCGATCCGTCGCAGGGGCCCTTCGGCTGACGGAGCGGCATGTCCTGATGGCGTCGACCGGAATGATCGGGCAACGGCTTCCCGTGGCTCGCATGCTGCGGAGCATCCCAGCCCTCGTGCAGCATCTGCATCGAGCGAATCATACCTCAGCGGCCTTGGGGATTCTCACGACGGATCTGAAGCCGAAGGAAGCGGCGGTCGAAGCCCGCATCCATGGGAGCGCCGTGCGGGTTGGCGGCATGGCGAAGGGATCCGGCATGATTGCTCCCTCGATGGCCACCATGCTCTGCGTGATGACCACGGATGCGGCCGTGGCCCCTTCGCTGTTGCGGCGTCTCCTGCGGCAGGCCGCGGCGAGGACATTTAACCAGATCACGATTGATGGCGACATGAGCACGAATGATACGGTCTTTGCGCTGGCGAGCGGCCGATCCGGAGCGCGCGTGACCGGAGCCGCTCAGAAGCCCTTTGTCCAGATGCTCCAGGCGGTCATGGAGCGACTGGCACTGATGATCGTGAGCGATGGCGAGGGAGCCACGCGCATGGCAGAAATCATTGTGGAAGGCGCTCGGACGGAGGGCGAAGCCTCACGGTGCGCGCGAAGCATTGCGAATTCTCCGCTGGTGAAAACGATGGTGGCGGGTGCCGACCCCAATGTTGGCCGGGTGGCGGCGGCGGCCGGAGCTTCAGGGGCCGTGTTCGATCCGAATCGCCTGGACATTTGGATCGAAGGGCAGCGCATGGTCGTAGGCGGCGTGGCCGTGCGATTGAGTGCTGCCGTCTCGCGTCGTCTCATGCAAGGCCCGAGCGTTCGCATTCACGTGCATCTGCATGCCGGGCGGGCCGCGAGTCGCATGCGCACCTGCGATTTGACTGAAGAGTATGTCCATATTAACGCACGGTATTCAACGTAACGGCGACACACGACACATGACGCACGACCCACGACCTCAAACGGCTAACGGTTCTTTGGTCATGTGTCATGAGTCGTGGGTCATGGGTCGGTCCTGAGATGGAGGAATCTATTAGGAAGGCCGACATCCTGATTGAGGCGCTGCCGTACATTCAGCAGTTTCACCAGAAGGTGGTCGTGGTCAAATATGGCGGCAGCGCCATTGATCATCCAACAGCCATGAAAGGCATCCTGCAGGATCTCGTCTTCCTGCGGGCGGTCGGCATCCACCCAGTGCTCGTGCATGGCGGCGGGCCGATGATCACGAAAAAGCTCTCGGAGGGCGGCAAGAAAAGCGCGTTCATCGATGGCATGCGCGTGACGGATGCCGAGGCCATTCGCGTGGTCAATGAGGAGCTCGAAAAGGTCAATGGGCGGCTCGTGACACAGATCAAGGCGCTCAACGGAGACGCCGAGGGGTTGGTGCCGCGGCATTGGGTGATTATCGCGCAGCCGCATGCCAGGTGCGCTGAGCTGGGATTCGTCGGGTCGGTGCGCATGGTGCAGGCCGGCCGGATCCGCCAGGCGCTGCGGCACAACGCGATTCCGGTGATTTCGCCGGTGGGGATCGGGGATGGGGAGCAGCTGTACAACATCAACGCCGATGACGTGGCCAGCGAAGTGGCGGCGTATCTGAAGGCGGAGAAGCTCGTCCTGCTCACGAACGTCCGAGGCATTTTGCGGCACGCCAGCGATGAAGGCTCGCTCATTTCAACCCTCTCCGTGAAGGAGGCCAAGACGCTGATCGAGCGCCAGGTCATCCAAGAAGGCATGATTCCGAAGGTCAAAGCGTGCGTGAATGCGTTGCGCATCGGTGTGAAGAAGACGCACATCATCGACGCCAGCATCCCGCACGCCATGCTCTTGGAAATCTTTACGAAGCAAGGCATCGGCACGGAGATTGTTCACTGACGATGGCAGAGACAACGAATCAAGTGATCAAGCAGTACGACAAATACGTGATGAACACGTACGTGCGCCAGCCCCTCGTGCTGACCAAAGGCAAAGGCAGCCGGGTCTGGGACGTCGAGGGCCAGGAGTACCTGGACCTCTTCCCGGGCTGGGGGGTGAGCGGCTTGGGGCATAACCATCCATGGGTCATGCGCGCGCTGCGAGGACAATCCACACGGCTGATGCACGTGCCGAATAACTTTTATCATCCGCTGCAGGCCAAAGCCGCGAAAGCGCTGGTGGAGCGGTCATTTGAGGGCAAGGTCTTTTTCAGTAACAGCGGCGCAGAAGCCGTGGAAACCGCCATTAAACTCTCGAGGAAGTTTGGCGCCACCGATGGCCGATTTGAAATCATCGTGATGGAGCGCTCATTTCATGGCCGGACCACCGGAGCTATGAGTGCGACCGCGCAGCCAAAATACCAGCAAGGGTTTGAACCGCTCTTGCCGGGATTTGTGCGCGCGCCGCTGAATGATCTTGAGGCGGTGCGCCGAGCCATCACGCCGAAGACGTGCGCCGTGCTGGTGGAGCCAATTCAAGGCGAAGGCGGCGTTCGCGTGGCGAGCCACGAGTTCCTTGCCGGGCTTCGCCACATCTGTGATGAGCGCCATCTGCTGCTGATCTTCGATGAGGTCCAAAGCGGCATGGGGCGCACCGGCACATGGTTTGCGTATCAGCACAGCGGGGTCACGCCTGATATCATGCTGTTAGCCAAAACGCTCGGCGGGGGATTCCCGATCGGCGCGGTGATTGCCAAGCCGGCGTTTGCGGATTTGCTGACGCCAGGGACCCATGCCACCACCTACGGCGGCAATCCGCTTGGTTGTGCCTGCATCCTGGCGACGATTGAAGTCATCGACCAAGAGCGACTGCTTGAACGCGTCCGCGCGCTGAGTCAGCATGTGATGGCGCGGCTGCAGCGGCTCAAGGAGCAGGCGCCCTTCATCACAGAGATCCGCGGCCGCGGACTGATGATCGGCGTGGAGCTGAGCATCGACGGGCGGCCCATCGTGGAGGCGTGCCGGGCCAAGCGGCTGCTGATCAACTGCACCCAAGAGCGGGTGCTGCGGTTGCTGCCGGCGATGACGATCACCAAAGCGCAACTGGACCACGGACTGAACATGCTCGAAGAAGTGCTCATTCAACAACAATGATGCGAGATTTTTTGACCATCACGGATGTGAGTGAAAAAGAGCTCTCCCGGCTGCTGATGTTGGCGGTTCGATGCAAGGCCAATCGACGCTTCGGCGGCAGCGCCCTGAAAGGCAAGACGGTGGCCCTGGTGTTTCAGAAGCCGTCGATGCGCACGCGGGTGGCCTTTGAAGTGGCCGTCCACCAGCTGGGCGGAGCGGCGATCTATCTGGACCAACAGGATATTCAGCTGGGGGTGCGCGAACCCATCAACGATGTGGCCCGTGCGCTGTCGCGCTACGTGGACGCGATCGTTGTGCGCACCTTTGCCCATGCGGATGCCGAAGCGTTTGCGACATCCGCCGATTGCCCGGTCATCAACGGGCTCTCAGATGCGGTGCATCCGTGCCAAGCGCTGGCGGATCTGCTCACGATCCAGGAGGCCTTCGGTCGGCTCAAGGGATTGCGCGTGGCCTACATCGGCGACGGCAACAACGTGCTGCACTCGCTGCTGCACGGCTGCGCGATGATGGGCGCTCATGTGACGGTGGCGACGCCGCCAGCCTACAAGCCGCATGACGCGATGTGGAAGGATGCCGTTGCGCGCGCGAAACATCATGGCGCTGTGATCCGCTGGACCTCCGATCCCACGGAAGCGGCAACAGGCGCTGAGGTCCTCTACACCGACGTCTGGGTGAGCATGGGGCAGGAGAAAGAGCGCGAGGCGCGCTTGAAGGTGTTCCGGCCCTATCAGATCAACGCGCGCCTGTTGAAGGCGGCTCAGCCAGGTTGCATCGTGCTGCATTGTTTGCCGGCGCATCGCGGGGAAGAGATTACTGACGATATCATGGAGCATCGGCAGTCGCGCGTCTTCGATCAGGCGGAGAATCGGCTGCATGTTCAGAAAGCGCTCCTCATGTGGCTATGTGGAAAGGGTTGAGTTGATGAGCAAAACGGTCGTGCTGGCCTATTCAGGCGGTCTTGACACATCGGTCTGCGTGAAGTGGTTAACCGAACGAGGGTATCGCGTCGTCGCGTTTATGGCCAATGTGGGCCAGGGCGATCCGTCAGCCGCGGCGGTTACGCGCGCAAAAATCGCGGGCGCTGCCAGCGTCGTGGTGAAAGATGTGCGCCAAGAGTTTGTCAGCGACTATATCTGGCCGGCGCTCAAAGCCAATGCGGTCTATGAAGGCAAATATGTGCTGGCGACCGCGCTGTCTCGCCCGCTCATTGCCAAACATCTTGTTGATGTGGCCCATGCGGTGAAAGCGACAGCCGTGGCTCATGGCTGCACTGGAAAAGGCAATGATCAAGTGCGATTCGAGGTCACGGCCAGGATTCTTGATCCGCGATTGCAGATCATTGCTCCGGTGCGGGAGTGGGAATTCCGTTCGCGCGATCAGGAAATCGACTACGCCAAACGGCACCGCATTCCCATCGATGTGACCAAGCGCAGCCCGTATAGCATCGATCAAAATCTCTGGGGGACGAGCATCGAGGCCGGGGTGCTGGAACATCCTTGGATTGAGCCGCCCTCGGATACGTATCGGTCGATTCGAGCACCCGAGCGAGCGACCTCGAAACCGGGCTATGTCACGATCGATTTCACTCGTGGCACGCCCACAGGGCTCAATGGCACCCGCCTGTCTGGCGTGCGGCTCATTAAGCGTCTCAGCGCCATCGGGGCTCAGCATGGCATCGGCCGGGCTGATATGATGGAGAGCCGGGTGGTCGGGATCAAATCGCGCGAGGTGTATGAGTCGCCGGCCGGCGCGATCTTGCTTGAGGCGCATCAGGAGTTGGAGCGGCTGGTGCTGGATCGACTGCTGCTGCAGTTTAAGCAGGGGATGTCAGCCAAGTACGCTGAGCTGGTCTACAGCGGGTTGTGGTTCACGCCGCTGAAGCGCAGCCTGGATGTCTTCGTGGATGAGACGCAACGGCGTGTGACCGGGCGCGTTCGGGTCAAGCTCTATAAAGGAAGCTGTCAAGCGGTGGGCCGACAATCGCCGCACAGCCTCTATCGCGAGCGCCTGGCGACGTATTCGGCGAAAGATCAGTTCGACCAGCGCCATGCCGAAGGCTTCATTAAACTGTTCGGATTAGCGTATGAAGGAAGCCCAACATGAGCACTCAGCGCAAATTGTGGGGCGGGAGGTTCACGAAGAAGACGGATCCGATGGTGGAGCGGTTCACCTCAAGCATCAGCGTGGATTACCGGCTGGCGAAATATGACGTGATCGGCTCGATGGCTCACGCCAAGATGCTGGGGAAGTGCCGGATTATTCCATCGTCTGACAGCCAGAAACTCGTCAAAGGACTGACACGAATCCTCCGCTCAATTGAGGCTGGACGCTGGCCCGCCCCGGCACGTGGCGGGCCGGGGACGCTGGACGCTGGAGCCGAAGATATCCATACGCAAATTCAGCAGCAACTGGCGCGAGGGATCGGGCCGGTGGCCAAGAAGTTGCACACCGCGCGCAGCCGCAACGATCAGGTGAGTCTTGACCTGCGCCTGTACGCTCGATCGGCCGTGGCCAACCTCATGGGGCGGATTCAGGAGGTGCAGCGGGCCCTTGTGTCGATGGCCCACAAGCATGTCGAGGTGGTAATTCCAGGCTACACGCACCTTCAACAAGCCCAGCCGGTGCTGCTGGCGCATCACCTGCTCGCGTACGTCGAGATGCTTGAGCGAGATCGAGCGCGGCTGGCTGATGCTCGAGCGCGCATCGATGTGCTGCCGCTCGGCTCAGGGGCGCTTGCCGGCACGTCATGGCCAATCGACCGCCGCTACGTGGCCAAGCTCCTGGGATTCTCTCAGGTGTCAGACAACAGCATGGATGCGGTGTCGGATCGAGATTTCGCGCTGGAGGTCGTCTCGGCGCTCGCGGTGCTTGCTATGCATCTGTCGCGCTTCTCCGAGGACCTCATTCTCTGGTCCACGGCAGAATTCGGCATTGCGGCGCTGGATGATGCGTTTGCCACCGGATCGAGTCTGATGCCGCAGAAGAAAAATCCGGATGTGCTGGAGCTCATCCGTGGGCAGGCGGGGCTGATCATCGGCAATCTCACCGGGTTTCTGACGATGATGAAGGGCTTGCCGTTGACGTACAACCGCGATTTGCAATGGGACAAGCGATTCGTGTTTGAGTCGGTGGAAGCCTCCGACGACGCCTTGACCGTGCTCGCGCGATTGGTTTACCATGTGCGTATCCGCCGATCATCCGCGGCTCGGCTCCTTGCGTCCGATACGCTCTGCGCGACGGATCTTGCAGAGTATCTCGTCAAGAAGGGTGAGCCATTTGCCACGGCTCATGAGATCGTGGGCCGCATCGTTGCTGCCGCCGAATCCCAAGGGAACGCCTTGCGCGATTTCCGCTGGGCTCAGTTGCAGCGATTCTCGCCACGGTTTGGGCGGGATGCGCTGGCGGTTATGGATCCGGCGCAGTCGGTGAATCGCAAACGAAGTTTAGGCAGCACGAATCCGCAGATGGTGCGACAGGCGATCGCCCGCTGGCGAAAAACCCTAACCTAAGAGCGATATCAGATATGAAATGGCGGTGTCATATCTGATATCGTTTGGAAGACTTTCATGTACTATCCACACGACTTTCATCAAGTGAAAGGCCAGCTCTATTGCGAGCGCGTGCCGGTGGCTCAGATTGCCGAGCAGGTCGGCACGCCGGTCTACATCTATAGCCGCAAAACTCTGGTGGAGCATCTGGAGAAGCTGCGGTCGGCCTTTCGCGAAATCCAGCCGCTGATCTGTTTCTCCGTGAAAGCCAACGGCAACCTGGCGATTCTCAGGCTGCTGGTCAGCCATGGGGCCGGGCTGGATATCGTCTCCGGAGGCGAGCTGTTTAAGGCGCTCAAAGCCGGCTGCCCGCCATCGAAGATCGTGTTTGCCAGCGTTGGAAAAACCGATGCGGAAATTCACGAAGCGCTAAAGGCCGGCATCTTTTGCTTCAATGTGGAGTCCGAGCCAGAGCTGCGCGCCATTGATCGCATCGCGCAATCGATGCGCACGGCCGCGCGGGTAGCGCTGCGGCTCAACCCTGACGTCGAAGCGCATACGCATCGCTACATCACGACCGGAGTGGCCGAGACCAAATTCGGCATCGACCGGGCAGCGGCTGAAACCTTGCTGCGCTCGCATGCGAAATTTCGCGGTGTCGAGATGATCGGGATCCACCTGCACATCGGCTCGCAGATCACCAAGCCCGAGCCGTTTGTGGAAGCGATCCGGCGAGCCGGCGAGGTGATCCGGCAGGGGCGGCGAGACGGGGCCCCTCTGGAGTGGCTCAATCTTGGCGGCGGGCTTGGCATCATCTATAAAGATGAACGGCCGCAAACGCCGCAGCAGTTTGCCAAGGCGGTGCTGCCGCTGATTGAACCCTTAGGAGTGCGGCTGATTCTTGAGCCAGGCCGGTTCATCGTGGGCAATGCCGGGATTCTCGTGGCTGAAGTGCTTTATGTCAAACGCTCGCGCCGAAAACAATTTGCCGTCGTGAATGCGGGCATGAACGATTTGATCCGCCCGGCCTTGTATGGAGCGTATCATGAGGTGATCCCTGTCGGATCAGGTGCGGGTGCCGCCAATGGGACAGGTCGGTTCGACATCGTTGGGCCGATCTGTGAAAGCGCTGATGTGTTCGCGAAAAATCGATCACTGGGACGCGTGGCCGCCGGGCAGCGACTAGCGATTCTGGGTGCTGGCGCCTATGGGTTTACCATGGCGTCCAACTACAACGGACGCACGAGGCCGGCCGAGGTGCTGGTGCGCGGCAACCGTTGGGCCGTCATCCGACGCCGCGAGACTCGGTCTGATCTTATTCGCCATGATGTGATTCCATCTGGGTTTCTCACATGAAGAAGATTCCCTTTACCAAAATGGCCGGCACCGGCAATGACTTTATTGTCGTGGATGCCAGGCGCCGTCAGTGTAACGGCGTCTCAAGACGATGGAGCGCTGTCAGCCAAGCCTTGTGCGACCGGCACCACGGCATCGGCGCGGATGGGATGCTGCTGTTGGAGCCATCGCGCTCAGCCGCCGCGAAAATGCGCATCTTCAACGCCGATGGTTCTGAGGCTGAGATGTGCGGCAATGGCGCGCGCTGTGTCGCGCTGTATTTGGCACACAGCACACCCCGGCCCGACCCGCAGAGCCGGGGCGGGCAGCACACAGCACACAGCAGCAAAGCCATCACCTTAGAGACATTGGCGGGGACGTTATCGGCGCGGGTGCAGGGCAACCGTGTGGCGACGCGAATGATGGAGCCAACCGAGTTGCAGCTGCAGCAGTCGCTGAAGGTCGGCGCACGGACGATTCGCTATGGGTTTGTGAATACTGGCGTGCCGCATATGGTGGTGGCCGTTCCCAACCTTGAGACGATTGACGTCGAGGGCTTGGGGCGCCGGTTGCGATTTCACAAGGTGTTTGCGCCGCAGGGCACCAACGTCAATTTCATCCAGCGGCTGGGTCCCCATCGACTGAAGATCCGAACGTACGAGCGGGGGGTGGAGGATGAAACCTTGGCCTGTGGCACTGGCATGGTGGCCTCAGCGATCGTCGCAGTATTGGGCCGAGCCAAGGCATCATCTCGTCCGCAGCGATTTCGCATGACCCTTCAACCCCGCAGCGGGGAGTTGGTGGCCGTCTCATGCATGGCGCAACCGCAGCGTGGAACCTGGCGCGTGGCTGATGTCGTCATGGAAGGGCCTGCACAACGCGTCTTCGACGGCGAGGTTTCGGTATGAGCACACTGCGCTTGCGGGGTTCCATGGTGGCGATCGTCACGCCGTTTCGCGACGATGCAATTGATGAGAAGGCGCTCAAGCATCTCATCGATTGGCATGTGAAATCCGGCACGACCGCGATTGTGCCCTGCGGAACCACCGGCGAATCGGCGACGCTGTCGTTTGAAGAGCACGACCGCGTCATTAAACTGTCGGTCAAAGCCGCCCGCGGCCGGATTCCGGTGATCGCTGGTACGGGCTCCAATAGCACGCGAGAAGCCATCCGCATCACCAAGCACGCGCAGGACTCCGGCGCGGATGCGGCGCTCTTGATCAGCCCCTACTACAATAAGCCGACCCAGCGGGGCTTGTACCTGCACTTTAAGGCGATTGCCGATGCGGTGGAGCTGCCGCTGATTCCCTATAACATCATGTCGCGCACGGCGGTCAACATCGAGCCGGAGACCTTTGCGCAATTGGCACAAATTCCGAATATCGTGGCGGTGAAAGAGTCCAGCGGGAACCTTGAGCAGATGAGCCGGATTCTGCAGCTGACCCAGGGCAAGATCGCGCTGATTTCCGGCGATGATGCGCTGACACTCCCCGTCCTGGCGATCGGCGGGGTAGGGGTCATCTCGGTGGTGGCGAATATCGTGCCGAAGGATGTGGCCGCGATGGTGGCGGCATTTGAGGCCGGCGAGCGGGCCGAAGCCATCCAGTGGCATCACCGGCTGCTGCCGCTGACCAAGGCGATGTTCTTGGAGACGAACCCCATTCCGGTCAAGACCGCGATGGGGATTTTGGGCATGATCCAGCCTGAGCTGCGATTGCCATTATGCGAGATGTCCGAGACGAACCATGAACGGTTGCAGATGACGCTCGAAAGCTATGGGTTGTTGAAATCCAGCAAGGCACACAGCACACAGAGGGCGACATGGCCGTTAAATTGGTGATTAGCGGTGCGTGTGGGCGGATGGGGCAAGCGATTGCCCGGTGCGCGCTGGGGGATGCTGTCTTCAGCCTCGGTGCCGTCCTTGAAGCCTCAGGCCATGAAGCGATCGGCAAAGCGTACAGCCAAGTCCTTGGCCGGCCAGTCACACCGATGGTGACCGTCAGCACCGATGCGAAGCAGGCGATGGGGCAGGGCGATGTGGTGATCGAATTCACCTCACCTGAGGCTACGATCGCGCATCTTGCGTTAGCGCAGGAGCTGCGCAAGCCGATGGTGATCGGCACAACCGGATTATCTGAAGCCCAGCTGGTGAGCATTCGCAATGCGTCCAAGGCCATTCCGATTATGTTCAGCCCAAACATGAGTGTTGGCGTCAACGTCCTGTTTGAGCTGGCCCACTTGGCCGCGCAGCGTCTGGGTTTGTCCTATGACGTTGAGGTGGTCGAAGCGCACCACAAGCAGAAAAAAGACGCGCCGAGCGGCACGGCCAAGCGGCTTGCCGAGGAGTTGGCGGCGGCGCGCCAGCAGCCGACGAGCGCCATCACGGTCCATGCGGTGCGCGCCGGCGACATTGTCGGTGATCACACGGTGATTTTGGCCGGACCATCCGAGCGGCTGGAGCTGACGCATCGCGCCCATAGCCGCGACGTCTTTGCCCAAGGCGCTCTACGCGCCGCCCAGTTCGTCGTCAAGCAGCAGCCCGGCCTCTACGATATGAGTCACGTCCTCAAGTCAAGAGTGACACAAGACACATGACCCATGACACACGACCCACACTGTCGTGCTTGGTTTTAGTCATGCGTCATGCGTCATGGGTCATGGGTCGCCTTATTGAGAAATGAGCTCACAAATGGCAACGACGAACCAATTCGAGAAGGCGGATCGGCTCAAGCAGTTGCCGCCGTATCTCTTCGTTGAGATCGACAAGGCGAAGCGGAAACTGCAAGCTGAGGGCATGGATGTCATTGACTTGGGAGTCGGTGACCCTGATTTGCCCACGCCAGCTCATATCATCGCCAAGCTCAAACACACCATCGATGATCCAGCCAATCACCGGTACAGCTTTACCGAAGGCATTCCTGAGCTGCGCAAAGCGATCGCGGAGTGGTATCAGCGACGGTTCAACGTGACCCTGGATCCCAGCACCGAGGTGCTGCCGTTGCTTGGCTCCAAAGAGGGCATCGCGAATCTTCCGCTGGCGGTGGCGAATCCTGGCGATGTGGTGCTGGTCCCGGATCCGTGTTATCCGCCGTATCGCAGCAGCACGATCTTCGCCGGGGCTGAGCCGGTCTCCATGCCGCTGCTGGAAGAGAACCAATTTTTCCCGGATCTCGGTGCGCTGAGCCAAAAAGCGGCTCGTCGAGCCAAGCTCATGTTCCTCAATTATCCGAACAATCCGACCGCGGCCACCGCCACGGCTGAGCAGTTTCAGGAAGCGATTGCGCTGGCGAAAGAGTATGGCGTTGCGATCGCGCATGACGCGGCGTATTCGGAAATTGCCTTCGACGGCTACACGCCGATGAGTTTTCTCGAGCTGCCGGATGCAAAATCTGTTGGGGTGGAGTTCCACAGCCTCTCCAAAACCTACAACATGACCGGC
Organism: Candidatus Omnitrophota bacterium; assembly: GCA_016209275.1. NCBI lineage: Bacteria > Pseudomonadati > Candidatus Omnitrophota > Candidatus Omnitrophota bacterium. Next base: position 32,080 of record JACQWM010000015.1, on the reverse strand, counting down.
TGGCGCATTGGGTTTGCCTGCGGCAATGCCAAGCTGATCGCAGCGCTCACACAACTGAAGACGAATATTGACTCAGGGATTTTTCAGCCGATCCAGTGGGCCGGGATCGAAGCCCTCACCGGTGATCAGACCCCGTTGCAACAGGCAGTGGCGACGTATCAGCAACGGCGTGACCTGCTCGTGGAGGGATTAGCCAACGCTGGCTGGCAGGTGCCGAAACCCAAGGCGTCCTTCTATCTCTGGGCCCGCGTGCCGACCAAGGAACATTCCATCACCTTTGCGTCTCGGCTGCTTGAGCAATCGCACGTCGTCATCACACCCGGCGTGGGCTTCGGCCCCTCCGGCGAAGGGTACGTCCGCATGTCCCTCACCTCACCCATCGAACGCCTGCAGGATGCGATTTCCCGTCTGGCCAAGGCGCTCGCATAAACGAATTAGTCTGCAGATGAGCCGAGTATTCATCGGAATCGGATCTAATGAAGGCGACCGTCTATCGCTGATTTCAACATCGGTCCAGGCGTTGAATCGGGTTCCTGGGGTCCAGGTAACCCAGATGGCGCCGATCATCGAGACTGAACCAGCGGGAGGTCCTCCGCAAGGCCCCTTCCTCAACACCGTGGTTGAAATCGACACGACGCTTGCGCCGCGTGCGCTGCTGCAGACGCTCCAAGCGATCGAGCGGCAGCTGGGGCGGGTGCCCTCAACCGAACGATGGGGTCCTCGCCCCATCGACCTGGACATTCTTCTCTATGGAGATCGGGCCGTCAATGAGCCGGATCTGGAGATTCCACATCCCCGCCTGCATGAGCGGCTCTTTGTGCTGCAGCCGCTTGCTCAACTTTCCCCTGAGTGCATCCACCCGGTGCTGCGGAAGCCCATCGTCGCCCTCCTCCAAGCGATATCAGATATGAAACAGCCGTTTCATATCTGATATCGCCCTGAAGATGACCATCATTCGGTCAGTGCGACAGATGCAGCAGCGCGCGGTGCGCCTGCGGGCTCAAGGCAAGCGCATTGGGGTTGTGCCCACCATGGGCGCGCTGCATGAAGGGCATCTGTCCTTGATACGGCGCGCGGCTCGCGAGAACGATGTCGTGGTCGTGACGATGTTCGTGAATCCATTGCAGTTTGGGCCGAAGGAAGATTTCGCCAGCTACCCTCGGCCGTTTGCGCGCGATGTTCGTCTGGCAGCGTCCGCAGGCGCTCATGTGATTTTTTCGCCGGCGGCCCAGGACATGTATCCTGAGGGATCTCACACAACGATCGACCCTGGCCCATTAGCGCAGCGATGGGAAGGGAAGATCCGCCCAGGACATTTTCGCGGGGTTGCGACGGTGGTGTGGCTGCTCTTTGAGATCACGCAGCCGACCAACGCCTACTTCGGCCAAAAAGATTATCAGCAAGCCCGGATCATTCACCAGATGATTCGCGATGCGCATCTGCCGATTCGGTTTCACCTCTGTCCCACGATTCGCGAAGCGGATGGGCTGGCCATGAGCTCGCGCAATATCTACTTATCGCCGAGCCATCGGCGGCAAGCCGCCGTGCTCCGTCAAGCGCTCCAACAGGCGCAACGCGGCATTCGAGCCGGCGAACGTCGCGCCGAAGGCGTGCAGCGCGCGATGACGCAACGCATCCGATCAGCACCTGAGGCGCGGATTGATTATGTCGCACTCGTCAACGCCGCGACGCTCGAGCCATTGACGCGCGTTTCCGGGCGCGTCGCCCTGCTGCTGGCCGTCCGATTCGGCCGCACACGATTGATTGACAATCTTCTCGTCGACGTGCCATAATACCTCGTCGATGATGCGAACGATCTGCAAGTCCAAGCTCCACCGCGCCGTCGTGACGGATGCCAATGTGAATTACACCGGCAGCCTCACACTGGATGCGCAGCTGATGAAGGCGGCCAACATCCTGCCGTATGAGCAGGTCCATGTCGTCGACGTGGACAACGGAGCCCGCATCGTGACGTATTGCATCGAGGGCCAGGCGGGGTCCGGCACCGTCTGCATCAATGGCGCGGCGGCCCGGCTGATCACGGTCGGCGATCGCGTGATCATCATGTCGTACGCGCAGTTGACGGAGCAAGAGGTTGAGGCCTTTTCACCTACGGTGATTATGGTGGACGCGGGCAACCGCATCCGGGATGTTGTTCGCGAGCGCTGCCGATTTCTCGAGGAGACGGCGGGGAATCCCTCGCGGCGATCGTAGCCATGGTGCCTGTCGGCCTCATCGGCTGCGGGACCATCGGCTCGCAACTCGCAAGAGCTGTTGAGCGAACCTATCGATCAACCGCACGACTGATCGCCCTACATGATGTGGATGAGACGCGCGCACGCGCCCTGCAGCGCCGGCTTGCAAACCATCCCTCGATTGTTTCCCGCGCTGAACTCATCCGGCGAAGCCGCTTGGTGCTTGAGGCCGCCTCAGCCGACGTGGCCGCTTCGGTGGCACTCGCCGCTCTCCGCGCGAATCATGATGTGCTCATCATGAGCGTCGGCGGACTGCTCGGACGCCGGGCCTGGCAACGCGCAGCACGGCGCTCCAGAGGGCGGGTCTATCTGCCAAGCGGAGCCCTCGCCGCCGTGGATGGCCTCAAGGCCCTCGCCATCGGGCGCATCACGCGCCTGGCCTTGACGACGCGCAAACCCCCGAAGGCTCTGATGAGCGCGCCGTATATCCGCCGCAAGCGGCTTCGGCTGGACCGTCTGAAGCGACCCCTCGTCATTTTCGAAGGCTCCGCGGCTGCCGTCGTCAACGCGTTCCCCCAAAATACGAATATCGCCGCCACCTTGACGTTGGCCGCCGCCAAGCATGCCGCGACCCCGCGCATTCGGGTGGTCGCGGACCCCACAATTCGCGTCAACCGCCACGAACTTGAAGTGGACGCCGATTGCGGGTCGATTCGTTGCCAGATTGAAAGCGCGCCGAGCGCTAACCCGAAAACAAGCGAGCTCGCGGTGCGGTCCGCCGTCGCAACGCTCGGACGGATTTTCGACCGCGTGCACATCGGCACCTGAGGCGATTCGCTGTCACGACCCGGGGCGACAGCGGAGTGACAACCGACAACTGGTGGAAGGGGGTGACTTGTCGTGGCAGAGAAAGTAGCGAAAGTGGGCATTCGAAAGCAGGCCGGCTATCTGTACTTCGTAGACAAGCAGGGTGACATTTCTCGCGCGAAGATGGCGCGGGGCGGCCAACGCCGACGTCGTCGTCGGTAAGAAACTGCTCGTGAAGCCGATAGTGCATAGCACATAGCAGATAGCCAATAGCAGAGAGATGACGCTGTTGCTATGTGCTGTGTGCTATGTGCTATCTGCGATAATCGTTGTTGCGTGTTGAACGATTGCGATGCCCTCCAGCAGAGACCCCACGCTTCCCGGAGCCAATGGGTGCATTACGATTCAAGGCGCTCGGGAACATAATCTGAAGTCGATTGATGTGCAGTTGCCGCGCGGAGCCCTCATCGTGGTGACCGGGCTTTCAGGCTCCGGCAAGTCCACTCTGGCATTCGATACGCTGTATGCCGAGGGGCAGCGCCGCTATGTGGAGAGCCTCTCGGCGTATGCCCGGCAGTTCCTGGAGCGGCTAGAAAAGCCTGATGTTGACGCCATCGATGGGCTTTCGCCGGCGATCGCCATCGAGCAGCGCACCGCAGGGTCGAATCCCCGCTCCACCGTCGCCACGCAAACGGAAATCTATGATTATCTCCGCGTCCTGTTTGCGCGGCTGGGGCAGCCGCACTGCCCGAAATGCCAAATGCCCATCAGCCAGCAATCGGCGCAGGAAATTGTCGCCCACGTCTTGGCGTTGCCCGCAGAAACGCCGCTCACCATCCTGGCACCCGTCGTCCGCGGCCGAAAAGGCGAATACGCCGAGATCTTTCGCGATGCCAAACGCCAGGGGTTCGTGCGGGTCCGCGTCGATGGCGCCTTCCACGATGTGGATGAGCCGATGGCGCTGGAGAAAAAGCGCGCCCATACGATTGACATCGTGATCGATCGCTTGAACGCCCAGCCCGACAACAAAATCCGCCTGACCGAATCCATTGAAACGGCCTTGAAAGTCGGCAAGGGCCTCGTGGCCGTTGTTCATGGCAAACACGAACAGCTCTTGAGCGAACTCTACGCCTGCTCCCGCTGCGGGTTCAGTTTTGAGGAACTCTCCCCGCGGACCTTCTCCTTTAACTCGCCCTATGGGGCGTGTCCGACGTGCGATGGGTTGGGCACCCGGCTGGAGCTTGATGAAGAGCTCGTCGTTCCGGATCGCAGCGCATCCCTTCAGGACGGCGCCATTGCGCCATGGCGGCGAAGCGGGCACCACATGGTCATCTATTACAGCCGCCTGTTGCGCGAGGCCGCCCGCCATTTCGGTGTCGGTTTGGGCACGCCCTTTCATCGATTGGACCGCCGCATCCAAAAAGCGCTGCTCTACGGCTCCGAAGAGATCATCTGGGGCGAGCCATGGGAAGGCGTGATCCCGAATCTCAAGCGGCGGTTTCGCCACACCGACTCCGACTACGTGAAAGAAAACATCAGCCGGTACATGAGCGTGCTGCCTTGCCAAGCGTGCCAGGGCGCTCGTCTGAAACCGGAGAGCTGCGCGGTGCTGATCGCCGGCCGGTCCATTGCCGAGGTGACCACGGATGCGGTGACGGCCGCCCAACGGTGGGTGCAGGGGCTTCAGTGGACCGCCCAGCAACGGAGTGTTAGCGACCCGCTGATCAAGGAAATTTCTCGGCGCCTGCAATTTCTCATCGACGTTGGTCTTGGCTACTTAACACTCGATCGAGCCTCCGGAACGCTCTCCGGCGGGGAAGCGCAGCGCATCCGCTTGGCGACGCAAGTCGGCTCAGGCTTGGTGGGGGTCCTCTATATTCTGGATGAGCCGTCCATCGGCTTGCATCAGCGGGACAACGAAAAGCTCCTGAACACCTTGCAGCGGCTGCGCGATGCGGGCAATACCCTGGTGGTGGTGGAGCATGATGAGGCCACGATCCGCCGCGCGGACTATCTCGTCGATCTCGGGCCCGGAGCCGGCAAACATGGCGGAGCAGTGGTCGCCTGCGGCGGGATCGAGGATATCATGCGCGCCGAGCAGAGCCTCACGGGCCAATTCCTCTGCGGCAAACGATTCATCGCGGTGCCGCCGCGTCGGCGGCCGCAGCGCAAGGGCCAAGCGCTGGTGATCGAGGGGGCGGCCGAGCACAACCTCAAAGCGATCGACGTGAAGATCCCGCTGGGCTGCTTCGTGTGCGTCACCGGCGTGTCAGGCTCAGGCAAATCCACCCTGGTGGATGATATCCTCTACCGCGCGCTGGCTCGCCGGCTCTACGGCGCGAAAGACCACCCGGGCCGCCATCGGCGGATCACCGGGATGCCCCTGGTCGACAAAGTGATTGTGATCGATCAATCGCCGATCGGGCGGACCCCGCGCTCGAATCCAGCCACGTATACGGAGGCCTTCGGCCCGATCCGGGATCTGTTCGCCCAAACACCGACGGCGAAACTGCGCGGGTTCCGCCCGGGGCGGTTCAGTTTTAACGTCAAAGGCGGCCGGTGCGAGGCGTGCCAGGGCGATGGGATCAAGCGCATCGAGATGCATTTTCTCTCGGATGTGCATGTGCGATGCGAAACGTGCCGGGGCCGGCGGTTTAATGAGCAAACGCTGCAGGCGACGTACAAGGGCCGCTCCATTGCGGATGTCTTGGCGATGACGGTCGAAGAAGCGTTGGAACTCTTTGAGCCGATTCCCGCCGTCGCGCAGAAGCTGAAGACCACCCGGGCGGTGGGCTTAGGCTATCTGGAGCTGGGGCAATCGGCCACCACACTCTCCGGGGGGGAGGCGCAGCGCATCAAGCTGGCCAAGGAGCTCTCCCGCCGGGCGACCGGCCGAACGCTCTACCTGCTGGATGAGCCGACGACCGGGCTGCATTTCGCCGATGTGGAGAAACTGCTGGCGGTGCTGCATCAGCTGGTGGACTATGGCAATACCGTCATCGTCATCGAGCATAATCTCGAAGTGATCAAGACCGCGGATTACGTGATTGATTTGGGACCCGAGGGGGGCCAGGCGGGCGGCCGCTTGATCGCCAGCGGCACGCCGGAAGAGGTTGCGGCCACCCCCGGCTCCTCGACCGGGACGTGGTTGCAACCGTTGCTGCGCCCATCGCGCGCGCCACACCATGCGCATGCCTAGAACCGGTTCTCTCCGCTCGGCTCGTGCCGGGCTCATCCTGATCCTTCTGAGCGCTTGGGCCTCAGGGGCGCAGGCGGAGCTCGCGTCGAGCTATGCGGCCGTCCAGCAAGCGTTTCTGCGCGAAGATTTCGAAACGACCGCCGTCTTAGCCCAGCGGTTTTTGACCCAGAGCCCTGCCGCGCCGGAAACGCGGCGCGTCTGGCTGTGGTTAGCCCTGAGCCTCCATCGATTGCAGCGATCCAGCGATGCGCTCGGCGAGCTGGACCAGCTCAAGCTCCGGCTGGCCAAAGACGACGGCCTCTGGTGGTCGGAGGTCCTGTTTTGGGAGGGTGAGGTGTGCCGCCAATCGTTTCAAATGGTCCGGGCCGCGCGAGCCTACAGACATCTGCTCGAGGCCTATCCGGAATCGACTTGGGGACCCCAAGCTGAAATCGGCCTTGGGCTGGTCCTCTTGCATCAGCAGGACGTGCGAGGCGCGCTTCCGCACTTTCACCGTGTCGCTCTGCGCGAGGAGTCGGGTGCTGTGGCGGTCGACGCCAAGCTGTTTGAAGGCTTCTGCCATCTGCGATTGCAGGACTACCGGGAAGCCGCGGACATGCTGGAGCCGCTGTTGGAGCAAGCGCAAGGGCCGGAGCTCATCGCCCAAACCTCGCTCTACCTGGCCGAGGCCTATGGAGGGCTGAAGCGGTACGACGAAGCGGCCGCCGCGTACTTGCGGGTGCGCGAGGCGGCACCGGAAAGTTCGTGGGCCGGGGTCGCACTCTTCGGGTTGGGCTGGACGCGGTATCAACAGGCACGGTGCGAGGAGAGCGTGCCGCTCGTCACACAGTACCTCGCGCGGCCTGCCGGCGACCATCAGACCGAAGCGCTGTTTGCGCAGGGCAGCTGCTTGCTGCGGGCCGGCAAGGACACCGAGGCCATGGCTTCGCTGAGGCAGCTCATGGCCAAGGATCCCGGGCATCCGCTGGCGCTTGATGCCGGGGTGGTCATCGCGGATTTCCACCGTCGCTGGGGGCAGCTGGAGGCCGCCAAGAGCGTGCTGCATACGCTGCTGCGCCTCCACCTTGATGCGGCCTCCCGCGAGCGTCTCCAGGTGCCGCTGGCGGCCATTGCCTTGGATGCGGGCAATCCGGTGCAAGCGAAGACGATTTATGAATTAGCGGCCGCTTCGGCAAATCCCGCCATCCGTCAGGCCGCGCTCAATGGGCTTGGCGAAGCGCAGATCGTCATGGGCGATCTCGCCGCCGCTCGGCATGAGTTTGAGCGGGCGGCCGCGGTCGCACCGGAAACGCCGCTGGGCGCGTACGCCGCGTACCAGCTCGGCCGCATTCATCTGCAGGACGGGGCGTTTGATGACGCGGTCACGATGTTTGAGCGAGTCGCCGCCATGCCTCAGGCCTCCATCGCTGATGACGCGAAGCTGACTCTGGTGGTCGCCTACCTCAATCAGGGCGATGAGGAGCGCGCCGCGCGCGCGCTGGAGGGCCTTCGCCAAGCGCCTGCCAACGCGCTGCTCGCGGCCCGGGCCGCGTATTACGCCGCACTCCTCGCCCTCAATCGCGAGGAGCCGGCGGAGGTACTGCGCTTGTGCCAAGAAGCCATCGCAGGGGCCCCGCGCACGGATGAGGCGTTTGAGGCTCAGCTGTTGCTGATCGATGTGCAATCGAGCGAGCAGCCGGGCGATGCGATGGCGCGGCGCTTGCGCGAGTGGTACCAGTCGGGCACGTTCAGCGCGCGCCACCGCGCGAAACTCGCGGTCCGCCTTGGGGACCTTGCGCGGCAAGCGGATGCGCACGCGGATGCGATCTCATGGTATGATGAGGCGTTGCGGATCTGGCCGACGGATCGCGGAGAATCGATGTATCGCATCGCGTCGTGTTATGAGGAAGGCGGGGATCTTGAGACCGCCATGGCCTGGTACCAGCGGATTGACCAGCCTCCGTGGCGCGTGCGGGGCGGCCTGGCGCTGGCCAAGCTGCTGGAGCGCCAGGAGCGTTTTGACGCCGCCGAGGCGATTTACCAAGAGCTGGCCGCCGAGCCGATTCCTGAAGCCAACGTCGTTGAAGAGCGCCTCGCCGCGTTGCGCCGCGAGCGGCGGGAATCCGCTCAATAAGAGCAGGAGGTGGGATGATCACAGAAATCGGCATTGTCGCCGGAGAAATTTGGCACTACCTGGACGAGCATGGGGACAGCCGGTTTTCTCAGATCGCCGCAGGCATTGCCCGCACGAATGCCATCGCCCTCATGAGCCTCGGCTGGCTCGCGCGGGAAGGCCATGTGATCGTGAAAGCCGAGGGGGATGATTTCAGCGTCGCGCTGAGGCGATGAAGCCGCGCTCGGGGCACGTGGTCGTCGTGCTCGTGACATGCCCAACGATGGCGGTGGCCAAGCGGCTCGCAGGGCGGCTCGTGCAACGGCGGCAGGCCGCGTGCGTGAACATCGTTCCAGGGCTGACGTCGGTGTTTCGGTGGCAAGGCAAGATTGAGCGCGCCCCGGAAATCCTGCTCGTGATCAAGACCGCGCGGAAGCGATTTGCCGAGCTCTCCAAGACGATCCGCGCGCTCCATCCTTATGATGTCCCTGAGATCATTGCCTGGCCGGTCACGGCCGGTCATCCCCCGTATCTGTCCTGGGTGATCGCCAACACATGGGCGTGACGACTCGTCCCTGCCTTGACGCGCACCTGACGATGAGGCATACTTATAATTGTCGATAAAGGCAAACCCAGAGTAATCTGGGGACCCCTGCTTCGCTCAATCGTTTGCACGATTGAGCTACGCAGGGCCCTCCGAAGCTCAAACGTGAAAACGTTTGAGCGTAGGAGGGGCAAAGCTACGGGTCTCTTGAGATGGCCGAGCTGCCGCTCGAGGCGGGCACCACGCACAGCGTGCGTGGTCGCCGATGAGCGTGCCGAGGACGAAGTCCGAGGCCGACCAGAGGCAGAGATTGCCGAGCTACCGAATCAGGTGGCTCGGTTTTTTGTTGATATCAGATATGAAACGGCCGTTTCATATCTGATATCGCCTGGAGACGATGAAGAATAGAGGATTTGTGCTGACGTTCGCGATGGTGGCGGCGATTTTGATCGCCATCGTGTGCATGGCGCTGCTGGCCATGGCGAGCAATGAGGCGCACCGGGCCAGGTTCCACCGCCTGCGCAGCCAAGCGCTCTACGCCTCCGAAGCCGGCGTCACGTGGGCGCAAGAGCAGCTCAGACTCAATGGCTGTTGGAGCCCTGCCGGGCCGCTGGCGGTAAATGGAGTGAGTGTTGTGGTGACGGTCTCTGCGTGTCCGGGGGTGTGCACTCCTCCCGGGCCATGTCCAACGCCGCGTGAAATTTCAACCCGAGTGGCGTATTGATGCGATCGCAAGGGTTCACCTTGATGGAGATGCTGGCTGCGGTCTTGCTGCTGGCGGTCCTCACCGCGATCGCCCTGCCGCAGTATCAGCGCGCGGTTGAAAATCGTCGTCGGGAAGCCGCCATCGATATCCTTCGTGCCATCTATGCTGGCGAACGGGCCTACTGGGCGCAGAACAATACCTTCCTGCCGGTCGACTCAACTGCGGGCACCGCCGTGGCGGACTTTCGGCAGATTTACACTCCGCTGCCCACGGTTGATGGGGTCGTGTTTCGGGTGGCGGTTTCAACCGATGGGACCGGCAGACCTTTAGCAGGGGCATTGGCAACGTTTACGGCCACAGCGCAACGGCAGGGCGTCAACTCGTTTCTGTCTGTCACTCATGCCTGGGATCCGACAACGAAGCCGCCAGGCGCGGATCAGACATGGCCGGTTGGCGGCGGGTCTCCTCCGTTGCTTGGTGATCCGCTGCCGGAAGAGCCGGTGATCGAATGAGACGAACGACGGCAGGCGTTGCGCACGGCATGACCCTAATGGAACTCATGATCGTGGTGATCATCATCGCCATTTTGGCCGCGATCGCGCTGCCCATGTATCAGCGCGCCATCGAGCGCAGCCATTGGATGCAGGCCCGGGACATGCTCCATACCATCCGCGCCGGAGAGATCACCTATTGGTCCAAGGCCGATCAGTACAGCGCCAACTGGGCGGACATTTTTATGGATAACCCAAATGGGGGTCCTGTCGGCTACGCCATCGCGGCTGGCGCTGGCACAGGACCAAACGCCACGTTTACAGCCACGGCCAGCAGCGGTGCACAGTCGATGACGATGAATGAAGCTGGAAGGCTGGATGTTTCAGGGTGGCCTGAACCATGACCATGAAGCCGATCGCCCCAAAAGGGTTTACGCTCATGGAAGTGATGATCGGCGCGATTTTGTTTGCCGTGGTAGCGGCCGGCGCGATGATGGCCATCATGTCCACCGCCCGCATGTCAAAGAATGAAAACAACACCCGCTATGCGGAGGCCAGCGCCCTGGCCCAGCAGACGATTGAGCGATTGCGAAACCACATTGCATGTGATGATCCAGCATGGTTTGATGCGAACTGCAACCTGATCGCGCAAGGATGGCAGGCCGATAACATTGCTGATGCCAGGGGAAGCAAGGGGTTGGCGGGTCCTCTTCGATGCTATCGAGTTCGCCAACTTGGTGCCGGAGTGGATTGTCCTGGGGGAGGATGCATAGCCATCGATGTCCAAATTTGTTGGAATACCGCGCAAGCGTGTGGAACATGCACGTAGACATCGTTAGCCATCGAGCGATCACCTTACTGGAGCTTCTCGTGGCCTCGGCCATCGCCGTGGTCGTCTTAGTCGGCATGGCCATGATTGACGCGGGGCGCACGCGCATGCACGATGCGCTGAAAGACACGTATCAGCTTACCCAAGGCGAGCAAGCCAACGCCGGGTTGGCCACGATGACGCTCACACGAGCGATCGAGCGCGCCAACCGGATTCGCATCCTGAATGGAACTGTGCTGCAGGCGCGGCATGTGGAGTGCCCGCCGCCGCCGGCTCCCCAAGGCGATCCAGCGTGCTTTAATAACGCGGCCAACTACCGGTGGGAAGAATACCGGCGCACCGTTGGCAACGCGCTGGAATTTATCGAGCGCGGCGCAGGTGCTCCCTGCGCGCCGGTCAAGGTGCTGGCCAACCAAATCACTGCGCTGACATTCAACTTCCGCAACGAAAGCGGTGCGCTGCCGGGTGCTGTGGGCAATAACGTTGTTGAATATGCGTTCACCTGGAATGATGGTGCTGGCAATACCCACGTCTTTTCCGGGGAAGCCATCGCTCGACTCATTTCCGAGTCCAATGCCCAGGTGCCGGCAGGAGATACCGGGCCTGGGATCGACGTGAATAACGTGAGTCCGCCGCCGGCAGGGGCGTGCCTGTAAAGAAAAACAGGGGTGGGCTTGACATTTGACATGCAGATCAGGCAAGCTTTTGAGTAATGCTATGAAGCGTTAAGTGATATTCGTGGATGATTACAGAGATTATGAAAAGATGATGACACAGATGACGCAGATGAGGATGGGTTAAGAGATGGGCTTCTTTAGCGCGGGACCGTCGGCAGGGTTGGTGATTCGGGCGCATGAGGTCGAACTACTGGCCATGCAGGGCTTAAAAGTTTCGGCGCGCGTGCGCGTGCCGCTCGGCGGGCCGGAGAAGCAAGAGCTGATCGCCGCCATCCGGCAGGCGGTGGCCGAGGCGCATCTGGCGGACGCGCGGCTGGCCGTGGCCATCCCGACGAAGGACGTCTTGGTGCGCTTCTTCACCCTTCCGATGCTGCCGAAAGCGGAGTGGGAGGGGGCGGTGCAGTTTGAGGCCCGCCGCTACGTGCCGTTTAAGCCGGAAAACCTGGTGTGGGATTATCATGTGCTCGAATCCAAAGACAAAAAGAAATTGCACGTGGTGTTTACCGCCATCCAGCGCGCGGCGTTCCAGCAATTTCTGTCAGCGCTCACCGAAGCCGGTGTGGAGCCGACGAGCATTGAGCCCGGCAGCCTCAGCTTGGCCCGCCTGGCCATCGGAAAGAAAGAGCGGACCTCCAATCCGAACGAATATATCTGCTTGGTGGATATGGAGCCTGGCCAGGCGCATTTGGTGATCGCGCGCGGCGGGGTGCCGTACCTGACGAGGGACATCGCGTTGCCGGAGGATGCTCACGCGAGCCTGTCCGCATCGCCGCAGGGGGGGGCGGGGCTTGAGAGCGTTGACCCGCGCGCCCAGCGGCTCCTCAGCGAATTGCGCGTCTCGATGGATTTCTTCACCCGGGAGAATCCCTCGGCCATCATCCCCACCGTGCTGCTCTTCGGGGATGACGCCTTAATCGGCGCGTGGCAGGCCTGGCTGTCGGATCAGCTGCGATGCGTCGTCGAGCTTGGAAGCGGTTTGCTCAAGCCCCTGGTGGCGGGCCAGGAATTGCCCTTGATGTTTGCCGCGACCTTAGGCTTGCTTCAGCGGCACCGCGGCGATCGGTCAGCCGCCGCCCTGGACTTTTTGAAGCGCAGCACGATCAAACCGGCCGAGCGCGCTCGGGCGGCTCAAGGACGAGCCGCGCTGAAACACCTTCTCGAGCAATTTCTAACGACGGAGAGCTTCGCCGCGGTCAGCATCGCGGTGATTGCGCTCATCAGCGCGTGGGCGTTTTTCGCGCAGCAAGACGCGGAGGGAGAGCGCGCGCTCGCGCAGAAGCGACGCTCGCGGCCCGATGTCGGCTTTGGGCTGGCGGCGTTGGAGCAGCAAGCGTTGACCCCGCTCATGCAGCAGGCCAGCGAGCAAGCCAGGGTGCTGGCCGCGCTCGTCGATCAGCGAAGCGGGGTCGCCGCCAAGCTTGATGTGCTGGCCCGGTTGCTGCCGGATGGGGTGTGGCTGACCGGCGTGGCATTCGAGGATCGGCCGGATCCGACCGGCAGAGGGCAGAGCACGCTGCGGGTCTCCGGTGCCTGCTACTTGGATGATCCAGGCCGCCAGGATGAAGTGATCCGGAATTTTGAATCCCGCGTGAAAAGCCAGGCGGCGTTCGGGTCGGCCGGTGTCGAGAAAATCCACGACCAGGTGGAGCGCCGCAATCAGCAAGAGTACACGTATCGGACGTTTGAGCTCAACGCGAAAGCCGAGCGAAGGTTATAACAGGAGAAGGTGATGCGACCGGTCCTCGTGTTCAGCGCGGTGATGTTTGCCCTCGCCGGGCTCTTCGGCTATCATGTCATCTACAAAGGGCATCAGGCGACCGTGAGCCGGCTGCGCGCGCTGACGGTCCAGGAACAGCAGACCCAGAAGCTTCAGGCGGATGTGGCGGCGTTGTACGGCCGGGTTGAGCGCTACCGCGCGCGGCTCGCCCCTGAGCCGGATCCCTCATGGCTGGCGAACCGCGTGGTGGCCCTCGGGGAGCAAGCCGGATTGAAATTTACCACCATCGACCGCGAGGCCCCGCAGGCGTCCGCGCACTACACGCGCCTGGCGGTGACGCTGCAGTTTCAAGCCTCCTATCATCAGCTCGGCGCATTTCTCGACCAGCTCGAGCGCGCGGAGCATTTCTTCCGCGTGGAGCGAATGGAGATGGCCAAGCCGCAGACGGATCGGGAGCTCTCCTCGGTGCTGCTGGTCCTGAGCACATTCCATCTGCCCCGCATCCAGCCCGCCACGAAGAAAGGGGCGTGACATGCATCTGTTGAAGTACTTGGCTGCGCGGAACCTCATCGTGGTGGGAGGGCTCGGGGCGCTCATCATCGGGGAGTCGGCGCTTGCCGCAACCCGTGAAGAGGTCTCGGCAGCGCCGGCGATTTCAGGAGACCCGCTCTATACCGCGCAATCGCTGCGCGATCCGATGAAAAGCCTGCTACCGCAGCATGAGGAGATGCTTCGCCCGGCCCGCGATGACGATGGGAAGAACGCGAAGAAGCTGGCCAAAACCCCGATGCCGGTGTTGGAGTTGCAAGGAGTGCTCTGGGGCGGGCCGAAACCTTCGGCGATCATCAACAGCGAAGTGTATGGGGTGGGAGAAGCCGTCAAGGGTGTCATCATCAAATCGGTGGATCGAACCGGTGTCAAGGTTGAATTTCAAGGGCAGGTGCTGACCTTAACGCCGAAGGGGGGCTGATGAACGCGAGATGCGGGCACGTGGTGTTGTGGGTGGCGCTCCTGTCGCTGTGCGGAGCGTCGGCGCAAGCCTTGGAGGGCGATCGCGGCTCAGGCTCAGCCGCATCCGTTCCGGAGCCGGCCCTGCAGGCCCCCTCTCGCGGCGCGCCTGATGCAGCCGCGGAGGCAGAGCCCACGCGCATCTCGATGGATTTCAAAGACGCCGAGCTGAAGAACGTGCTGAAGACCTTCTCCCAGCAGACCGGGCTCAACGTCATCGCCAGCGAGAAGGTGGGTGATAAGCCGATCACGCTGTATCTGGAAGATGTCACCGTGCTCGATGCGCTGGATCGGATTCTTGAGGCGGCGGATTTGCGGTATGAGCGGCCGGTGGGCAGCCAAATCTACGTGGTTAGGCCGAAGGAGCCGGGCAAGAAATCCACCGAGAGCCTGGTGCAGACGATCACCCGCGTGTATCGGCTGAAATACGCGCGAGTGTCCACCTCGCGGCTGGCCCGCGCGGCGGAGGCCCTCGGTTCGCAAACCCCGTTTGAGGCGGCGCAAGCGACCAACGCCGCGATCAACGCCTCGATTGGAAGCGGCGGGGGAGGTTCCTCAGGGTCCGGCGGCACAAGCGGTTCGAGCGGCGCTGGCGGCTCCACGGCCGGGGGAACAGGTACGAGCGGAGGGGCGAAGGAGATCGGTGTGGATAAAGTGGTGGCGAAGTTATTGACCGAAGACGGGACGGTCGTCGTGGATGAGCGGACCAACAGCTTGATCGTGACTGATATCCCGGAGAACTTTCCGCGGATTGAAGCGGTGCTCAAAGCGCTGGATATCCGAACCGCCCAAGTCCTGATCGAGGCCGAAGTGCTTGAAACCACCCTGGGCAAAGTCAAAGACCTCGGTCTTGAATGGGGTACTGGCTCCGAAGGGACATTCGCCACCTTCACCCCGGGATCGCGCACCACGCGGTTTCCCTTCAATGTGTTCGGACAGAAGATCCAGCCGTCAACAACCCCAACGCATTTCGGCCTGAGCACGCTTGACGCCAGCAGCGCCGTCGCCACGTTGCAGGCGCTGGAGACAGACACCGACACAAAAATTTTGGCCCGGCCGAAGGTGCTGACGTTGGACAATGAAGCCGCGGTGATCCGGCTCAGCGCCAATCAGGTCATCGGGTTCCAGACGCAAACCACGAGCACTGGTGGCGGGACCGCCTCGGTGACGGCAACGCCTGAACGGACGATCACCGGTGTCATTTTAGTGGTCACCCCTCAAGTCAATGAAGGGGGGGGTATTACCATGCTGGTGGAGCCCTCGGTGACGAAGACCGTGACCTCGAACCTCACACCGCCGAGTGGGCTCGGCAATAGCGTGCTCGATCCGAAGACGCGCAGTGCCAGGGCCATGGTGCGGATCCGGGCAGGCGAAACCTTGGTCCTTGGCGGGCTGATCGACAACAGCGATGAGCAGACGGTGAGGAAAGTCCCGGTGCTCTCCGGGATCCCGATCGTCGGCGAAGCGTTTAAGAACAAGGAAACCACGCGCACCAATAGCGAGCTGATCGTGTTTGTGACACCACGCATTCTCCATGATCGGCTGCCAAAAGCGGTGGCGAGCGGCGTGACGCCGATGCTGCGGGAGCAGGAGCCAGGTGGGGGCAGCCAGCAGCAGGCGATTGAGCAAACCCTCAACGCCCTCGAGCAAGAACAGAGTAAAAAGTAGCGCACACAAGGTAGCGCAGGTTTAAACCTGCGCTACCTCTAGTGTGCGGAAGTAGAGACATCATGCTCAAAACGACAGAAAAGGTCGGCGAAATCTTGATCCAAAACGGCCTGATCACCGAGCAGCAGCTCTCGAAGGCGCTGGAGGTGCAAAAAGGCACGACGAAGCGACTGGGCGAAGTGCTCATTGAGCTGGGCTTAATCAGCGAGCTGGATCTGGCCCTCACCCTGAGCAAGCAGCTCGGCATTCCGTTTGCCACCAGCGCCTCCGGCCTGCTGACACCGCGGAAAGAGGACGAGTTAGCGCAGCTCGTACCGGCCAGCTTCGCCCGCCAGTACCTCGTACTCCCGCTTTCCAGGACGCTCAGCTCGGTCACGGTCGCGTGCGTCAATCCGCTGGATTTGATCACGATGGATAACCTCACGCGGATGACGCGCTGCGAGATTAACCCGGTGGTGACCACGAAATCGGATCTTGAAGAGGCGATCAACAAATTTTACACCGATAGCTCCATGCTCTCCGAGGCCATCGGCCGGTCTTACGAGGGTGCCGAGGCCGACACGCTCGAAGGCGGCGAGGTGCTGGATTTGGATCGGATCAAGCAAGCCGCCGAGGAAGCCCCGGTGGTCCGCTTGGTGGATCTGATCATCCGCCAAGCCATCAAAGAGCGCGCCAGCGACATCCACATCGAGCCGTTCAAGGACCGCGTGAGCTTGCGCTACCGCATCGACGGCGTGCTGCAGGAAATTTCGCCGCCGGCCAAGCAATTCCACCCGCCGATCGTCTCGCGCATCAAAATCCTCTGCAAGCTGGACATCGCCGAAAAGCGGCTGCCCCAGGACGGCGGCTTTATGATGATGATGGAGGGCCGGCAGGTGGACTTCCGCGTCTCGACCATCCCCTCGATCTACGGCGAGAAGCTCGTCATCCGGATTTTGGATAAGCCAGAGTCGCTCTTAGACCTCGGGCGGCTCGGTTTTTCGCCGCAGAGCCTGGAGGTCTTCCGCAAAACGATCCGCGATCCGTACGGGCTGATCCTGCTCACCGGGCCGACCGGCTCAGGCAAGTCGACCACCCTGTATGCGTCGCTCATCGAAATCAGCTCGCCGACCAAGAACATCATCACGATCGAGGACCCGGTGGAGTACCGGCTGGAGGGTGTGAATCAGGTGCAGATCAAGCCGGCCATCGGGTTAACCTTTGCGAGCGGGCTGCGGGCGTTCATGCGGCAGGATCCGGACATCATCATGGTGGGAGAAATCCGCGACCAGGAAACCGCCGAGATTTGCCTGCGCTCGGCGCTCACAGGACATCTGGTCCTCTCAACACTGCACACGAATGACGCGCCAAGCGCCATTACCCGGCTGATCGACATCGGGCTCGCCCCATTTTTGCTCGCCTCCACGTTAAGCCTGGTCATCGCCCAGCGGCTGCTGCGGCAGCTGTGCGAGCGGTGCAAAGAGGCGTATGAGCCGCTGCCGGAGCTTCGCGCGCAGTACGGTATCACCGAAGAGCTGCTCTACCGCCCGAAAGGGTGCGAGGAGTGCGCTAATACCGGCTATCAAGGCCGCCTGGGCGTGTATGAAGTGCTCGTCCTCACCCGGGAGATCCGGGATTTGATCGCGCGGGGGGCTGCGGCTCCGATGCTGAAGGATGCGGCACTGAAGAACGGCTTCAGCACCCTGTGGCAGGAGGGGCTGAAGAAAGTGCGCGCCGGCCTGACCAGCCTTGAGGAGCTTGGCAACGTGGTGTTACTCGACAGATAATTCGACGATGATTACAGTGATTTTACAAAGCGATTACAGTGATAACGCATCGTGGACGTCTGATCATTGTAATCAGAATTTGAAATCACCGTAATCACAGTACAATGCCAACATTCTCTTACGTTGCACGCGACCAGTTAGGGGCCGCCCAAGCCGGGCAGCTCGATGCGGCCAGCGAAGATGAAGTGATCACAGTGCTGCAGGGCCGCGGGCTGCTCGTGACGTCTGTAGCCAAGAGGGATTTGGCCGCAGCCCCTCGGCCGGTGGCCAGGCGCAGCATGCTGCGCATGCACCAGCGGGTCACGATCGATGACCAGGTGCTGATGTGCGAGGAGCTGGGCACGCTGATTGAAGCCGGTGTTCCGCTCTTACGGAGCCTTGAGGTCGTCTCGGCCCAGGTGGAAAGCCGCTCGATGCTCGCGGCCCTTGAGCAGGTGCACCGCGACGTGGGGGCGGGCAGCTCGCTGCGCGCGGCGATGGGCAAGCACCCGGCCATCTTTTCCAAGATTTGGCTCAACATGGTGGAAACCGGCGAAGCCAGCGGCCGGCTGGCCGAGACCTTCAGGCACCTGGCGGATCACTTAGAGCGCGTGCGGCATCTGCAAAACGAAGCGCAGACCGCCGCCACCTATCCGATGTTTCTGGCCGTGGTCGCGGCGGTGGTCATGGCGGTCTTCGTGTACTGGCTCATCCCGAAGTTCGCCAAGATCTTTGAGTCGTACATGGGCAGCATGGAGCTGCCGCTGCTGACCCGGATGGTGGTGGGGTTCTGCCACGCGGCCCGGCAGTATTTCTTCCTGTTTGTCGCCGCGGGAATCGGAGGATTTTTCCTGGTGAAGCGGTATCTCAGGACTGAAGCCGGCCAATGGACCAGGGATCGGTTGGTGCTTCGGCTGCCGGTGGTGGAGACGCTGCTGACGTACATCCAGCTGGCGGAGTTTTCCCGCGGGCTGGCGACCATGCTGGAAAGCGGCGTGCCCATGCTGACGACGCTGGAAATCTTATCGAGCAGTGCGAGCAACAAGCTCTATGCCCAAGCGATCAGTTCGGTGCAGCAGCAGGTGCGGGAAGGCAAACCCATGGCCGGGCCGATGGAGGCGACCGGCATGTTTCCGGCGATCGTCGTGCAGATGATCCAGGTGGGGGAGGAAATCGGCGAGCTGGCCAAGATGGCCTCCCGCCTGGCGAAATATTACGAAGAGCGGGCCGACACGTTCATCGCGCGCATGACGCGGCTGTTTGAGCCGGTGGCGATCATCATCATGGCCGGCATCGTGCTGTTTGTGGTATTATCCATCTTCCTACCGATCTTTCAGATGACGACGGGGACAGGATTGCGGGCGTAACCAAGAAAAAGGAGGAGAGCATGAGACGAGCCAGGAGTAGGGGAGGGTTTACGCTGTTGGAACTGATGATGGTGGTCATCATTCTTGCGATTCTTGCGGCCATTGCGCTGCCGCAATATTTGCGAACCAGCGAGCGCGCTCGCGCGGCGGAAGCGTTAAGCGCGCTGGCTGCAGTCCGAAGCTCGGAAATTCGCGCGAAAGCGCTCTCGAACACTGGTGCGTACGCGGCATTTGCTGACCTTGATATCGACCTTGCCGCCGCGGGCAAGTCGTGGGACTTTACTGTCGATGCGGCCGGCGGAACAGCCACCGCTAAAAGAAACGGGGGCGATAGTAAAGATAAGATCATAAAGATTACATTTTCGACCGGTGATGTGTGTACGGATGATCCGGCCACCTATGGAGGGACCGCGTGCGCAGGCGCGCCAGCACCAGCACCAGGCCCGTAAACGTGGAGGGAAGCGCAATGCCTGATACAGGTTGTTTGCTGCTTGCCTTACTAGGGCTGATGATGGGCAGTCTGCTATTTTTACAGCCTAGCGCGCTCCTGAAGGTGAGCACTCGGATGAATCGAACCGTTACGGTGCTGGATAAGTGGCTCATCAAGCACCGGTATGTGATGGGGGTGCTGGCGTTTGCAGCCGGCTATGCATTCTTTAAGCTCGCGCTGCTATTGCCATCACTCAGATCGTGAGTTAGAACGGCATAATCGGTTTGTGGTATCATACACGGTGCCGTCACAGTGGATTTGTGCTGTCATGGCGCCGTGATGGTTAATGCGTAAGGTTGGTAAATTGTGAAAATTCGTGATATTATTAAATTAATCGAGGAAGATGGTTGGTACCTGGTTGCGACAAAGGGCAGTCACAGACAATACAAACACCTGCGCAAGCCGGGCCGTGTGACGGTTGCGGGGCACCCGAGTGACAAATTAGCGCCTGGCACGTTGAATAGCGTTTTCAAGCAGGCTCAAGTAAGAAAGCCTGGATGAGGAACGCCAATGTACAGATTTCTTGTTGTCATTGAGAAAGCCAAGAGGAACTACTCTGCCTATGTCCCAGATTTGCCTGGTTGTGTGGCAACCGGCAAGACCATGAAGGCGGTCGAGCGCAGTATTCGTGAAGCTATCGAATTTCATGTGCTGGGACTTCAAGAGGACCGCTCGCCGATTCCGCACCCACAGGCGCATTCCGCGTATATGGCCGTTTCTGTGTCTTAGGCCGCGACGTCTACCCTTCCACGTTACACGTTTCACGTTAAACGTCACACGCTCGACGAGGGGCTGTAGCTCAGTTGGGAGAGCGCTTGGATCGCACCCAAGAGGTCGCGGGTTCAACTCCCGCCAGCTCCACGGATTCCCGTCCCGGAAAGGGACGGGAATCTGATCCCGAGGACAGCCGGGATCAATAAGGCTGTCCGAGGGAACCACGACAATGATGCACCGCGTCTTTGTCCCGCCTGAAGACATCAAGGGCTCGACCATCACCATCGCTAACCCGAAGGACGTGCATCATCTGGTGCGCGTGCTGCGGCTGCGAGCCGGGGACGGCCTTGAATGTTTCGACGGCTCTGGCGCGATTTATGACGGCGTGATCGACCAGTGCGCGTCAGGCCAGGTGCGCGTGGCGGTGCGTAGGCATCGGCAAGTCCCGGCACAGCAGCGTCGGATCGCGCTGGCCATGGCCCTGCTGCCTGCGGATCGGTTTGATTGGGCCATCCAGAAGGCGACCGAGCTTGGGGCAGCACAGATCATCCCGCTGGTGACAGAGCGGACGATCATCCGCTTGACCAAGGAACAGGGGCAGCGCAAGGTTGGCCGGTGGCAAGCGATCAGCCGGGAGGCCGCCCAGCAATGCGGCCAGGCGGTGCTGCCGATCATCGAGTCGCCGCAGCGCTTCGCCGAACTTACACAGCGCTTTCATGAATTTTCCCGCGTGCTGTTGCCCACCCTCGGTCCTGGCACCATCCCCTTGCGCGAGGTGCTATCCTCCCTGAACCCCCAGCCCCCAGCTCCTAGCCCCCAGCCGACTCTGGCTTTATCGTCAATGCTCGTTTGCATCGGGCCGGAAGGCGATTTTACGCCGCAGGAAGTCCGCCACGCCTCGGCCGCAGGGGCTGTGGCGGTTTCGTTGGGCCGCGCGGTCTTGCGCTCTGAGACGGCGGCGATCAGCGTGCTGGCGGTTCTTCTGATATAATAAAACGTCCCATGCCTAAGCTCAAAGAAATCTTCATCAGCGCGGACGCCCAGGAAACCCGCGTGGCGGTCACCGAGGAGAAACGGCTCGAGGAGTATTACGTCGAGCGCGCCTCGGATACCCGCATGGTGAACAGCATCTATAAGGGCCGGATCACGTCGGTGGTGCCCGGCATCGGGGCGGCGTTCGTCGACATCGGGCTGGGGAAAAATGGATTTTTGTACGTCGCGGATATCGTCGAGCCCAAGCCGGAAGAAGACGCGATCCTTGAAGGCGAGGCTCCGGCCCAGAAAGCGCGGCCGCAGCACCACGGCGGCCAACGGCGCTCCAGAATCGAGGACGACGCCAAGGTCGGGCAGGAAATCCTGGTCCAAGACGTGAAAGAGCCCTTCGGCACCAAGGGAGCGCGCCTCACCACCCACATCAGCTTGCCCGGCCGCTACATGGTGCTGATGTGCAACGACTCAAGGCTCGGGGTGTCCAAGCGGATCGAGGACGGCAAGGAGCGCGGCCGCTTGCGCGAGATCCTCTCGAAACTGCGGTTCTCCCAGGAGGCCGGGCTGATCATCCGCACCGCCGGCATCGGCAAAGGGGAAAAAGAGTTTGCGCGGGACGTGCGGTACCTCTCGCGGATCTACCAAGAGACGAAGCGCCGCTCGGCGAGGGCCAAGGCCCCGGCCTGCGTGTACCAGGAATACGAGCTGGCCCAGCGCGTCATCCGGGATAGCTTCACCGAGGATACCCACCGCATTGTCGTCGACTCGAAAAAGCCGTTCCACGAGCTGCGCCATTTCCTGCAAGTGCTGATTCCCGGGGTCCGGGTGCGGGTCGATTGGTATCAGGGCGATCAGCCGCTGTTTGAGAAAGAGGGGCTGGAGGATCAAATCGCCTCGCTGTTTGATAAGCGGGTGCAATTGCCCTCCGGCGGATCGATCGTGATTGAGCCGACCGAGAGCATGGTCGCGATCGACGTCAACACCGCGAAGTTCACCGGCCGGCGAGGCCTGGAGGAGACGGCGTTCCATGTGGATAAAGAGGCGGCGATCGAGGTCGCCCGGCAACTGAGGCTGCGCGATATCGGCGGCATCGTGGTGATCGATTTCATCGATTTGGACATCGCCGCCCACCGCCGGGAGCTGGTGAAGACGCTGGAGGATGCGCTGGAGCGCGACCGGGCCAAGACGAACCTGGTGTCGTTCTCCGAGATTTGCGTGGCCGAGCTGACCCGCCAGCGGATGCGGCGCTCCTTCGAAACCGTCAGCCATCAGTCCTGCCCCTACTGCAACGGCAAGGGCAGCATCAAGTCGGCGGTCACGATGGCCATCGAGGCGATCCGGGAGGCGAAGCGGGTGCTGAAAGCAGGGCACCACAAGACGGTCGAGCTGCTGGTCCATCCGCAGGTGGCTGTCCGCTTGCTGCAGGAGGATCGGCCCAGCCTGACCGCGCTTGAGAACACGAGCCGAGCCAAGATCCTCGTACTTTCGGACCCGAGCCTGCACTTTGAGCAGATCAAGGTGAACGTCGGCAATCAATAGCTTTCCGTTGACCGGCTGAAGAAGTCAAGTTATACTATCCCACTGCCATAGGAGCACAACATGTACGCGATTATTGAAGCTGGCGGACGCCAATGGAAGGTTGAGCCGGGCACGCGGCTGGATATCAACCGGCTCGCCACACCGGTCGGCGAGTCTGTCACGGTAGAGCAGGTGCTCTTTGCTCACGACGGGCATGAGGCGAAGATCGGGCGGCCGTATGTCGAGGGGGCCAAGGTGGTGTGCGAGGTCCTTGAGCACCGGCGCGGCCCGAAGATCATCACGTATCATTATCGCCGGCGGGAGAACTGGAGAAAGACCTCAGGGCATCGCCAGCCGATGAGCCGCCTGATCGTGAAAGATATTCTCTGGCCGGGCAGCGCGCCGAAGGCGCAGATCGAGGCCGCCGCGCGGCCTGCGGCCAAGCCTCGCGGCACCGGAGTGGTGAAGAAAACCCCGACAGTCACTGCCAAACCACGAAAGATTACCACTGGACGAAAAGACGACTAAGGAGTAAACGATGGCGCATAAAGCCGGAGCAGGATCAACGAAGAACGGCCGCGATAGCGCCGGGCGTCGATTAGGCGTCAAGCGTTTCGAGGGCGAGCGCGTCACCGCCGGCTCGATTTTGGTGCGGCAGCGCGGCACCAAGTTTGCCGCGGGCTGGTTTGTCGGAATCGGCAGCGACTGGACCCTGTACGCGAAGGCGGATGGTATCGTTCGGTTTCCCAAACCCGGCGTTGTGAGCATTGAACCCCTGAAATGAGCCGCGATGTGGTTTGTCGATCAGGCCGACATTGTTGTGAAGGCCGGAGATGGCGGCCGCGGCTGCTCCTCCTTTGCCCACCCCCCGTATACCCGGTATCCGTATCCTGACGGCGGCAATGGCGGTGACGGCGGCGACGTCATCGTGATGGCTGACCCCAATATCGCGACCCTGCTTGATTTTCAGTTTCGGCATGAATTCTCAGCCGGCCGCGGCGGGCACGGCGGCAGCAATACGAAAACAGGCAAGCGCGGCGAACTCCTGACGATTCACGTGCCGGTGGGCACCGTGATCCATGAGACCCTCACCGGTGCCGTGCTGCGCGATCTGTCCAGCCCGCAGGAACATGTCGTGATCGCGTGCGGCGGAGGCGGGGGGTTCGGCAATGCCGCAGCGCCGGAGGCGCAAGAGGGCTCGCCCGGGGAGGAAAAGCGCCTCACCCTTGAGCTGAAGCTCCTCGCCGATGTCGGGCTGATCGGGTTCCCCAATGCGGGAAAATCTTCGCTGCTGTCGCGCCTCTCAACCGCCCATCCGAAAATCGCCCCGTATCCGTTCACCACGACCTACCCGGTGCTGGGGGTCGTGGAGGCGGCGGGAGGAGCCCGGTTTGTGGCCTGCGACATCCCAGGGCTCATCGAAGGCGCGTCACAGGGCAAAGGGCTGGGATTTCAGTTTCTGCGGCACATCGAGCGCACGCGCCTGCTTGTGCATCTTATCGACATGGCGGCCATCGATGGGCGCGACCCGGCGGACGCCTACGCGCACGTGAACCAGGAGCTTGCGGTGTACAGCCCGTCCCTTCAGGAAAAACCGCAGCTCATCGCGGCGAATAAGATGGACCTGCCGCAGGCGGAGGCGCATCTGGCGGCGTTCCGAGCCGCAGCACCTCAGGCTGCCGTGTGGCCGATCTCCTGTGCGACAGGCGCTGGGATCCCGGCATTGCTTCGCGCGATCGCGCAAGCACTCGCTAAGCTACCCACATGACCCAGCGCCACGCACTGCGCGCGCAACGTGTTGTCGTGAAAGTGGGTGCCAGCGTCCTGACCGATGCGAAAGGCCGGCTGCTGCCCCAGCGCATGGCGCAACTCGTCGAGGAGATCGCGGCCGCTCATCGCGCCCGCCGCCAGCTCATCGTCGTGTCTTCAGGCGCGATCGCCTGCGGCATGGCCCAGCTTGGGATCGCGCCACGTCCGACGGCCTTAGCACAGTTGCAAGCCTGCGCCGCGGTGGGGCAAGGGGAGCTGATGCATCGCTATACGACGCTGTTTGCCGAGCACGGCGTCTTGACCGCTCAAGTGCTCCTCACGCAAGATGATCTTTCGCAGGACGCCCGGCTGCGCAATACGAAGCAAACGCTGCTGACTCTGCTGCATCGGCGCGTCGTGCCGATTGTCAACGAAAACGACACGGTCTCGGTGGAGGAGATCACCTTCGGCGATAACGACCGCTTGGCCGCCTACGTCGCGTGCGCGGTTGAAGCGCAACTGCTGGTGATCCTCTCCGATGTGGACGGATTTCTCAAGGATGGCAAGCCGCTCGCCCGGGTGCAATCGGTCACGCGGTTGTACTCTTCGGTGAAGCCCGGGACGCGGCACACCACGAAGGGCGGCATGGCCTCAAAACTTGACGCGGCTCGGATTGTCGGGCGCCGCGGAATCTCGATGATCCTGGCGAATGGCACGATGGCCGGTGTTGTGACGCACGCAGTCAGCGGCCGCCAGGTGGGAACGAGGTTTGCCCCATGACCATTGCCGGTGAGCTTCAGGAGGCGATTCGCGAAGTTGTCGGGGCGGCGAAAGAGGCCTCCCGCGTCCTGGCCCGCGCCTCAACGGCGCAGAAGAACAATGCGCTTAGCGCTATGGCCGCGGCATTGCGGAGCGCGGCGGCCGAGATCCTTGCCGCGAATGCGCGCGATGTCGCGGCGGCGAAGCACGCCCAGCTCTCAGTGGCACTGGTGGATCGGCTGGCCTTGACCGAGCCGCGCATCGCGGAGATGGCGCAGTCCATCGAGGCGGTGGCCGCCCTGCCTGATCCTGTGGGTGCTGTCATCCGCAGCTGGCAGCAGCCGAATGGCCTGGCGATCAAGAAGGTCCGCGTGCCGCTGGGTGTGATCGGCATCATCTATGAATCGCGTCCGAATGTGACGAGCGAGTGCGCCTCGCTCTGTGTTAAAAGCGGCAATGCGGTCGTGCTGCGCGGCGGCTCGGAGGCGTTTGCCTCGAACCACGCGATCGCCAAACCGCTGCAGGCGGCCTTGCGTGAGACAGGACTGCCCGAGGCCGCGGTCACCATGATTCCAACCGCGGATCGGGCCGGCGTTGATGCGATGCTCGAGATGGAGGCCTTCATCGACGTGGTGATCCCCCGTGGAGGCGAGACCTTGATCCGCAAGATCGCCGAGCAGTCGCGGATTCCGGTGATCAAGCACGCCAAGGGTGTGTGCCATGTCTACGTGGATGAGGCGGCGGATCTGCGCATGGCCAGCGCCATCGCGCTGAATGCCAAATGCCAGCGGCCGGCCACTTGCAACGCCATGGAGACGCTGCTCGTGCATCGAACGGTCGCGGCATCGTTTTTGCCTCAGGTGATTCAGAAGCTCCAGGAGGCGGCGGTGGAGGTGCGCGGGTGCGAGAAGACGCGCGCCATCGCGCCATCCGTGGCACCGGCAACGGAAGACGATTGGACCGCGGAGTATCTGGATCTGATCCTGTCGGTCCGCGTGGTCGACTCGCTGGAAGAAGCGATCGAGCACATCCAGCGGTACGGGTCGGCGCACTCGGATGCCATCGTGACAGCCGATGCGGCGCATGCGCAGCGATTTACGCGCGAGGTAGATTCGGCCGCGGTGTACGTCAACGCCTCGACCAGGTTCACCGACGGTTTCCAGTTCGGCCTCGGGGCGGAGATTGGCATTAGCACCGACCGGCTGCACGCCCGCGGACCGATGGGGCTGGAAGAGTTGACGACCTATAAGTATGTCGTGTATGGCACCGGACAGCTTCGCACCTGACAAGGCATGCGACTCGGCATTTTCGGCGGGACGTTCAATCCGATTCATATCGGCCATCTTCTGCTGGCGGAGACGGCGCGGGAAGAGCTCTCGCTTGACCGGGTCCTCTTCGTGCCGACGCATCAGCCGCCGCATAAGACGGCCGCGAATCTGCTCCCCGGTGCTGAGCGGTTTCAGCTCGTGCAGCTGGCGATCAAGGACCATCCGAATTTCGTCGCGTCGGATATTGAGCTGACCCGGGGCGGGCCCTCCTATTCCATCGAGACGGTAAAGACGCTGCATGCGCAATTGCCCATGGCCAAGCTCTTCCTCCTGATGGGCGAAGACATGCTCGCGGTGCGCTGGTTGTCGTGGAAGGAGCTTAAAGGACTGTGCGCCATCGTGATCGCCCATCGCCCCAACAGCCCGAAGTGCCGCCGGGAGGCCGGGGTGAAATGGCTGGACATGCCGCAAGTCGACATCGCCTCCTCTGACATCCGCAAGCGCCTGAAGGCGGGCCGGTCGATCCGCTATCTGGTTCCTCCTGCCGTGGCGCGCCACCTGTACTCGCAGCGCCTCTACGGCGCAGGAGCCTTGGCCGCCTCATGATCCATGTGCCGATGAGTATCGTGCTTGGCCTTCTCCTGCTGGCCTCCGCCCTCATTTCAGCCTCTGAGGCGGCGATGCTCTCGATCAACAAAGTCCGCCTCCGCCACCTGGTGGAGCAGGGCAATCGCAGCGCGCAGATCACCTTTGACCTGCTCAAACAACTCGATCATCTCGTCAGCACCTTGCTGGTGGCCAACACGACGGTGAATGTGGTCTTTACCGCCATCGGCTCCTGGTGGATCGTGTCGATCTTCGGCTCTGATCCCGGGCTAGCCATCGCCACGATCGTGCTGGCGGCACTGCTGCTGCTGATCGGGGAAATCACGCCGAAGCTCTTCGCGGTGACACACCCCGAGACGGTGGCGCTGATCATGGCCAGACCGCTTCGCCTGCTGACCGCGGTGTTGTACCCGCTTTCCACCTTTTGGACGTGGCTCGGCCGCGGGTTGCTGCACCTGCTGCGGGTGCCGGTGAAGCGCCGCGCGCCGCTCGTCACCGAAGAAGAGATTAAAGTGATGATCCAGATGGGGCGGGAGGCCGGCGTGCTGGCGGAGCAGGAGCTGAGGCTGCTGCATCGGATTTTCGAGTTCAGCGATTCGATTGTCAGAGATGCGATGGTGCCGCGCGCGCAGATCGCCGGCGTGGATTTGCGCGCCAAGCCGGAGGCGGTGCTGGACGTCCTCATTGAGCAAGGGCATGCGCGGATTCCGGTCTACCAGGGCAGCCTGGATCACGTCGTCGGCGTGATTTACGCGCGGGATTTGCTGACCATGGTGCGGCATGGGGGCTTGTTCGTGCTGGCCGATTTGATCCGTCCGGTGGCCTTCGTGCCCGAGACCAAGCGCATCGCCGAGCTCCTGAGCGAGTTCCAGCAGCAAAAGGCGCAGATCGCCATCGTGCAGAATGCAAGCAAAGCGACCGTGGGCCTGGTGACGATCGAGGACCTGCTGGAAGAAATTGTCGGAGAAATCCATGAAGAGCGGCCCCCCACGCGGCGCGCTTGACAGCAGGCGGAACGCCATGCTAGGCTTGTGCCAATCTTCAGACGGCTGAAGAGGCACGCAGCACGCGGATCACAAGGAGGCATGATGCAGGCGTATTGCATGAAGTGCAAGGGTAAGAAAGAGATGAAGGACGGCAAGGAAGTGAAGATGAAGAACGGCCGCTCCGCCATGAAGGGCAAGTGCGCCTCGTGCGGCACCTCGGTGTTCCTTATTCTGGGCAAATAACGCTGACCAGCCAGACCTACGCGCTGATCGCCGCACGCGCCGCGCTGGAGAAGCAGGCGGAGAACGTGCTGGTGATGGATGTGCGCGGGTTGTCGAACGTCACCGATTTCTTTGTGCTCTGCACGGCGGCCAGCTCGCGGCAGCTTGACGCGATCAAAGGGCATCTGGAAGCGGTCTTGGAAACGGCGGGTTGTTCGCTGTGGCATATCGAGGGCGCATCCGGCGCGCCGTGGATCCTGATGGATTTCGGCCCCCTCGTGGTGCACCTGTTGGACAGCGCCGCGCGAGACTTCTACCGGCTGGAAGATCTGTGGGCTGACGCCCCCCGCATTGCCGTGGAAGAGCATCCCACCTTGAAATCATAATCGCCAGCACCCCAGCGCCACGCACCGCATAGGGCATGGTTGTACAGACGCTTGAGACCCAACTCAGCCAGATCTTACGCAGCGCCATCAGCCGGCTCTCCCCCGAAGCGGCCGTGCCTGAGGCGCTGCTGCGCTGGGACATGCCCAAAGACCCCAGCTTCGGCGATGTCTCAAGCGCGGCGGCGTTTAAGCTCGCCGCCTCGCTGCGCCAGCCGCCGCCCCGGCTTGCCGAAGCGCTCGCCGAGGCCTTTGTGGCGTGCAGCCGGCAGACAAACGCCGGGGAGGCGATTGACCGCGCGGAAGCTAACGCAGGGTTTCTCAACGTCTTTCTCTCCCCCAGCGCCCTGATTGAGACGCTCACGCAAGCGCTTGAAGAGGGCGGCCGCTTTGGCCATTGCCGCCGCGACCCATCGCCGTTGATCAACATCGAGTTCGTCAGCGCGAATCCGACCGGCCCGCTGAGCCTGGCCCACGGCCGCCAAGCCGGCGTCGGGGATGTGCTCGCTCGGCTGCTGCGCTCGCAGGGCTTCCGCGTGACCACCGAGTACTATCTGAATGATGAAGGCCGCCAGATTGAAATGCTCGGACGTTCGCTGCGGGCGCGATACCTCCAGGCTCTGGGACGCGACGAGCCGTTTCCCGAGGACGGCTACCATGGCTCGTACGTCACCGAGAGCGCGGCGCGCCTGATCCAGCAGCACGGCGATCGATGGGCGGATCAGCCGCTCGAGGCCTTTATGGCGTTCGGGATGGACGAGCAGCTTGCCGAGATCCGCCGCGTGCTGGCGCGATTCAACCTGGTGTTCGATGTGTGGACCAGCCAGCAATGGGTGCGCACCTCAGGCCGGATCGACGCCGCCCTCAAGGCCTTGCGCGAGGCCGGGGCCGTGTATGACGCTGAGGAGGCGATGTGGTTCCGCTCGACGGCCTATGGCGATGACAAGGACCGCGTGATCAAGAAGCGCAACGGGGAGCTGACGTATCTCGCCCCGGATATCGCCTACCATCAGTTCAAGTTTGAGCGGAAGTACGATCAGATCCTCAACTTGTGGGGGCCGGACCATCACGGGTACATCGCGCGCGTCAAAGCGGCGGTGGCAGCCTTAGGATTACCGGCCGAGCGCCTGACGGTCAAGATCGTGCAGCTGGTCACCTTGTCGCGCCATGGCGCGCCGGTGCCGATGTCCAAGCGCGCCGGCGAATTCGTGACGTTTGAAGAGGTGCTGGATGAAGTCGGCGTGGATGCGACGCGATTCTTCTTCGTGATGCGCACGATGGAGAGCCACCTTGATTTCGATCTGGAGCTCGCCGCCGCGCAATCTCAAGAGAACCCGGTCTATTACGTGCAATACGCCCACGCTCGCATCTGCAGCATCCTGGCGAAAGCTAATGGCGCGCCGCGCGAGCCCTCCCCTAAGGCGCTCGAACGGCTCGCCGAAACCGAGGAGCGGCTGCTGCTGCGCGCGATTGTCCAATACCCGATGGTGCTGCGGCTCTGCGCCGCCTCGCTTGAGCCGCACGGCCTGACCATCTACCTGCGCAAGCTCGCCGAGACGTTCCATGTGTTTTATACGAAGCACCGCGTCATCAGCGAGGACCAGGAATTGACGGCCGCGCGCTTAGGGTTAATCCGCGCCGCCCAACAGGTGCTGGCCAACGGCCTAGGCCTGCTGGGCATTTCGGCTCCCACCCGGATGTAACGCAAAGGCGATATCAGATATCAAACGGCCGTTTGATATCTGATATCGTTCTTCGATGTTAGAGTATTGTCGGCTCTCTGTTGGATCGCGCGAATCGCTCGAGCCTGTGCTGAAGCAGCTGCTCGCCTTCGGCTACGAGCGCGTCGATGCCGTAGCCGACCCAGGAGAGGTGGCACTCCGCGGCGGCATTCTGGATCTGTTCCCTGCCACCTTTGAATCGCCGGTTCGGCTCGAATGGGACGGCTCGCGCCTGAACTCTATCCGCAGCTTTAATCCCCAAACGCTTGAGACGCTGGATCGCCACACCATGCTCGTGGTCCTGCCGCGGCAGGTGCATTCCCGGGTCTCGGCGCAGGTGCCGTTTGAAGCGTTTTTGGATCTGCGCGAAGGCCAGTATGTCGTGCACCTGGACCACGGGATCGGACGCTATCTGCGGCGCGCGACCATTGAGGGCAGCCAGGGGCCGCAAGAGACCTTGGTCGTGGAGTATGCCGGCGGCGATCTGCTCTACGTCCCCATCGACCAGGTCCATTTGCTCCAAACCTATGTGGCCTTCGGCGGCCGGAGTCCGGCGCTGCACACGCTCGGTGGCACGGCTTGGGAGCGGGCCAAGGTCAACGCCTATGTCGGCGCATGGACGTACGCGAAAGCGCTGCTGGATGTGCATGCCAAGCGCTTGGCCCTTCCCGGCCACGCGTGCGCGAAAGATCATGACTGGCAGCGCGCATTCGAGGCCATGTTTCCATACCGCGAAACCCCGGATCAGCTCACCGCCGTGGCGGATGTGAAACGCGACATGGAGGCCTCACGGCCGATGGATCGTTTGCTGCTGGGCGATGTGGGCTACGGCAAGACCGAGGTGGCGTTGCGGGCCGCCTTTAAGGCCGTGATGGACCAGCGGCAAGTGGCCGTGCTAGTGCCAACGACTATCCTGGCGTATCAGCACTACCGGACATTCGCCAAGCGCGTGGGGGGCTTTCCGATTCGCGTGGAGATGCTCAGCCGCTTTCAATCCGAGGCTGAGCAGCGGCAGATCGCGCGCGATGTGGCCGGCGGGGCGGTCGATATCGTGATCGGCACGCATCGGCTGCTCTCCGGGGATATCCGCTTTAACGCGCTGGGGCTGCTCATCGTGGATGAGGAGCAGCGGTTCGGGGTGCAGGATAAGGAACGGCTCAAGCAATGGCGCAGCCAAATGGATGTGCTCACACTCTCGGCCACGCCGATTCCGCGCACGCTGTATTTAGCCTTGGTGGGCGCGCGGGAGCTCTCCATGATCACGACCCCGCCGGAGAATCGCCATCCGATCGCGACACAGATCCTTGAAAAGGATGATGCCAGCCTGCGGCGGTGGGTGCTCCGGGAGCTCAAACGGGGTGGCCAGGTATACGTGGTGCACAATCGGGTGCATAATATCTACCGGGTCGCGGGGGACGTGTCGGCGCTGGTGCCTGAAGCGCGGGTCGGTATCGCGCACGGCCAGATGGGGGAAGCGGAGCTGCAGCAGGCGATGATGGCCTTCATGGAAGGCGCGGTCGATGTGCTGGTGACCACAACGATCATTGAATCCGGCATTGACATTCCTAACGCGAATACGCTGATCGTCAACGATGCCGAGAGCTTCGGACTCGCGGATTTGTATCAGCTCCG
>JACQWM010000014.1 GCA_016209275.1 Candidatus Omnitrophota bacterium | reverse complement strand
GGGGCTTACGTGCGCGGCGGCGAGGGGAAAGCTCCAGGTTTGGGTGGCCGCGTCGTAGCTGGCGGTGGCGTTGGAGACGGTGTAGGCGTAGCGGGTGTAGTCAAAGAGGTAGAGCCGCACGCGGCGGATCCCGCTGGCGTCGCTCGCCGTGCCCTGCGCGGTCAGGCCGGTGGCCGGAATCGTGGCTCCGGTGACCGGCTGGGTGATGGTCAGCGTGGGCCCCACCGTATCGGCGGCCTGCGCCTCGCTCATGAGACTCATATTGGAAAGCAGGAAGCTGCCCACCATCATGACTCCCTTCAACCAGCTATTATCAGCGGTCATCTGCGCTGTGCAATCCTGCGTAATCTGCGTATAAAAAAACCGGGTTGCCTGCTCCTTCGGCAACCCGGCCATCCCACCCTCTGCTGGCGTCGCTGAAAGCGACCGCTGCATTGCAGCGCGCGCCTTCGGCGCACCAGCAGGGGGTGGGACCCGTGGCTTTGCGTCCCCCGCTTACGCGGGGTTTGCTAGTATCGGGATTCCATCGGCGTGGGCCCGCTCCTCATGGCTCCTACCTACAGCATACCATAAGGCGTTGGCTTTCGCCAATATCAGTTTTCAATTATTACAAAGCAGCGTCGTCCGCAAGGCCGCTGGTTCGGCAGCTCGGCTATCCGATTCCAAGAGCGATATCACAGAGCGATATCAGATATCGATTTCGATATCTGATATCGGTTTTGCTCTTGCCTCTCGGACCCGTGGTTTTGCGCCCCTCACTTACGCGAGGTTTGCCCGTTCGTCAGGGTATGGAAGTATATAAGAGCTTTTCAAATCCAAGAACTAGCACATTATAGGCGTGATTGGTGGGGGTTGTCAATCAAAAAATGCAGTTTATCGGTCTTTCCAGAGGGCGGAATACAGGCGGTAACTGGCTCGCAACTGGCGCAGAAACGGGCTCTGGGCCCCGTCGCCCTGCCCGGTGAGCCCGTACCACTCTTCAAAGTTCCAGCCGCCGGGATACGGCCCGGCCCAGTTGGGATGCGTTTCCTGGATGGTGGGAGAAAACCGCGGGGGCTGTCCGGCTTTCCACCACTCATCGACCCACTCAAATGCCACTCCGCCGATGGCGTTGCCCACCCCCCGGCCGGCCACGTTATCCGCGATATCCACCCAATTCCCCAGGTGGTACAGCGCTTGGTCGCGCTCGGCCGTTTCGCGCGGTTGAGCGGTTTGGAAAGCGGGGCAGCCGTACTCCGTGATCAGCAGCGGTTTGCCGAGGACGCGTGCCACCTCCTCGAACATGCTGCGGCCGAAGCCGTGCCAGCCGCGGTAGCTGTTGGCGCCGAAGATGTCAATTGCCGGGGCGGCCTGCGCGATGACATCGAGAAACATGTTATCGCCATTGCCCAGGGCCACGGGACGATTCGGATCTTCCTTATGGATCCACGCGGCGAGCTCGTTGATGAAACCATAGTACTCCTTCGGGTATTTGCCCGCGTTGCCCACCCCCCCCACGATGCCGTGGACGCCGCCGTAATTGTTCTCGTTGCCCAGCACCCACATCAACACATACGGCTCATCCTGATATTCGCGCACCATGCGCTTGACACTCTCGAACATCCGCTGCCGCTGCGTCGCATCCAGATAATTGGTCCCATCCTCCCACTTCGCCCCCGAGCCGACGGTGTACATGCCGACGAAATCGCCCATCATCACCATGAACCCGTGCTGCTGGGCGAGCCGCCGCAGCAGCGGCTTGGCGGTCTTCGGATCGCTGTCCGTGTGATAGAACCGCAGCGTATTGACCCCCATCGCGCGAATCAACTGAAAATCGCCGACGGTCGGCTCCTCAGGATCCTGGCGGTCGTTACGATTCGTATCGACAAAGGCCTCGAAGACGTCCAGCGTCCCATTGGCGTTGCGATCCGCCTTCATCCAATCTTTGATCGAGCCTTCATCCGGCGTCTCCCCCACCGCGCTGGGCTTGTAGGTGAGGCCGCGCACCAGGTACGGCTTGCCATCCACCAGCAATTGCCAGTGCGCATTCTGATATTGGACCAGGCGCACGCGGCCCTTGCCCATCTCGCGCATCTTCGGCAGTGATGAGACATCGACGGCGGGGGGATTGACCTCTTCGGGCACGACGTTGACCATCCGCCCGGGAGACGGCCGAATCACGTCATTGGCGATGTCGTTGTCGAATCCATGCTCGATGACGACGCGCGAATCCTCAAGGCGCATCCCCAGCTCGGGATGCAGCCGGCAAATGGCGATGATTTTATCGCGCGCCACCTTGCCCACGTACCATGGTGTTGGCGGATCAAACGCGGTCCAGCCGATCGACATCGGGTAGTGCACGAGGACGGCCTGGTACGCTTTGACCGCCTGCTGCCAGAGTCCAGCGCGCTCGAGGGTGATGGCCGTGTAAAATTGCTTCACCCCCGGCTCCTCATCGGTGCTGGCCCACTTAAAAAAGCTGATCTGCGAATCGTCCGCAAAGGTGAAATCCCAGTGGTTACCCTCCAGCTTGCCGGCTTTCTTCGCCGCCTGAAAGGCCGGATCGCGCGAGAGGCCGCCGGCGTTGGGGTAGATCCCTTCTCCGACGGCCGCGGAGAGGCCTTCCCAATCCGTCACCTCGTAACGGTAGGCGGGCGTGCCCGCATCAATGAATCGGCCGTAGCGCTCATAATCGACCAGCCGTTCCTTGCCGGGATCCGCCAGCTGAAACGCCGGCGTCTCATGGCGCAGGCCCGCGGCCACATCGCTCGGCAGCGGGGTTTCCCACATTGAGGGGAGGTGGCGCAGCACCGGAATCTGCCGCACGAACACGGTCGTCTCATCGCCGATGCGATACGCCGGCCACTGCGGATCCAGCGGGACAGCGGCCGAGAACGTCACGAAGCCGGGATCCCGGACGAGATACTCGCCTGAAATCGAGCCGTTGGCATCGGTCCGCGCCGCCGAGGCGACCTCTTGCTCGTGAGGCAGCGGCTCGCTGATGGACTTCCAGAGGGGATAATTCGCCAGGGGCGCCCCCTGGCTGTCGGTCACGCGGATGGTGTACTTCACCGATTCGGCGTTTGTATGGACATCGATGACCGCCCGGTCCGTCGTGATGGACACGGCGGCAAGCGGCGTCTCAGGCCCGATGAGTACTCCGCGGGTTTTCGCCGTCAGCAGGCGGCGCGCCGCATTATAGGCTTCCATGGCAAGCTGATGCTCGCCGGGTTTGGCCTGCGGCGACACCGGCAGCATCACTTTCCACTGGTGGCGATTCACCTTGGTGGCACTCAGCCATTTGTCTTTGTCAACGCGCACCCGCACCTGGGCCACCCCTTCGGCCGCGTAGATCGTCACCGGCAGGCGGTCTTGGTACCGGCGGCCGCTGACCGGGCTCAAGAGAATCGCCTGGTTATACGACGTCAATGCGGCGAGCGCTGGGCGCGCCACACCCTCGGTGTGCTCCTTCGACGGAAACTCGATGAGGCCGAACCATTCCTCGGGATCGTTCGGATCGTGCGCCTCGGCGTCCGTAGCGCCATTCTTGCCATCTTTCCACCATTCGTCATTCCACTCAAAAATCACGCCGCCCGAAGCCCCCGATTGGAACACGTCATCCCACAACGCCACGAGGCGGTCGCGCTGCGCCTGCGGGCTGTGGCCGCCATAGCCGGCATGGTTGCCGGAGGCCGCCGACACGGAGAGGCCCACTTCGCTGACGATGAATGGCTTGCCCGCCGCCCTGGTGCGCTTGAGATGCTCGAGGTAGCTGCGAAACCCGAAGGTGCGGGAGACGCTGGCGGGAAAGTAGGGGTAGACATTAAACGCCGCCACATCCCACGCCGGGGTATTCAGAAACGCCAGCGGCACCCAATTGGCATGCGCGATGAATCGCGCCGGATCAGCGGCCTTGGCCTGCTGGGCCAGCCGCTTCAGAAATCCTTCCACCCCGTCGACCCCGCTGCGGGAGACGGCATCAACGGCGATCTCATTGCCGAGGACCGCGGCTAAGACATTGTCATGCCCTTTGAGGCGCTCCAGCTCTTTGCGGATCGGCTCGAGGATGGCGTCTTGCGCGGCGTCCGAGGAAAAATTGCTGGACGGGTCGAACCACAGGCCCTGCAGCACCATCAACCCGCGCTGATCCGCCAGCTCGAGGGCCTCCGGCGGCAAGGGTCTCCAGGTGCGGATGGTGTTGAACCCTGCGGCGGCGATGCGCTGGAAATCCCGATCCATGAGGCGCAGATCAGGGGAAGCGCTCCAGGGCACTTGGCCGGGGCGAACCGGGGCGTAGCCGACGCCTTTGACGAGAAACGGCTCGCCGTCGACGTAGAACCAGTCGCCGCGAATGTCGACGCGATGAGAGGTGCTCGAAGGATGACGGCGGGAGGGGATTTCAGCGGATGCGATGAAGGCGAGGAACAACACGAGGACGCAGATGACCGCAGATCGCATCTGCGTCCTCATGGTCCGATCAACTAATACCGAACTCTTCACGCAGCTTGTTGATGCGGCCGCGGGAACCGGTTTCCACCTTCCAGAACCAGCCTTTTGGATCCCAGCACTGCGCGAAGCGAAAATCGTTGACGACCCGCTCAAAGGCCGCCTTGGCTTCCTTATGCTTCTTCTGTTCCATGAGCGCTTCGCCCGCGATGAAGTAGCACGTCGCCACATCGTTGAGCGCCCAATAGTTGAAGGCCTTGTCCTTCGGGGCGAACTCGGTCAGCGAGGCCTGCTGCTTCTTGGCTTCGCCCTCGTAGAGCTCGATGCACTTCTTCGTGTAAAGCTCAACGCCCTTAAAGTCCTTCGCGGTGAGCGCCTCCCAGGCTTTGGTCGTCAGGGTCTGCGAGGTGTAGTCGCCGAAGTTATAGGACGTGCCGATGGTCGTCAACCGGTCGCTGGAGGCCGAGGCCACTTTCCAGAACCAGCCCTGCGGATCCCAGCACTGCGCAAAGGGAAATTTTTGGATCACGGTGTTAAACGATTTCTTGGCCTCTTCCACCTTGCCCTGGGCCAGCTGGGCCTTGCCCAAGATAAAGTACGAGGTGGCCACGTCATTGAGCGCCCAGTAGGTGAACGCTTTCTCCTTGGGCGCGAAATCCGTCAGGCTGGCCGACTGCTCCTCGGCCTTCGACTCATACAGGGAGATGCACTTGCCGGTGTACGCCTCAACCGCCGCATACTCGCCCTTCTCCAGCGCCTGCCACGCCTTGGTGGCGAGCGTTTCCGAGCTGAAATCGCCGAAATCGTATTCCGCAGCCGAGGCCGGGCTCGCGGCGGCTGCGGGTTTCGCCGCTGAGGTCATGCCGGTTTGTCCAGAAGACGTCGTCGCGCTCTCGGCGGCCCAGGCCGCCCCATTGCCAAGCAAGCCAGCAAGAACGATCCATCGGATGTGATTCATGCCTGCCTCCTTTGCCTCCTCAACGTGCTGACCATCACCGGGTAAGAGCTATTGTACCACGAATCCACGACGCTGACTAGCCTTTCAACGCGCCGGCGGTCATGCCCTTGATGATGTTGCGCTGCATGAGCAGGTAGACGGCGATGATCGGGAGAATCGAAATCACCATTCCCGCCATCAAGAGCGGATACTCGGTCAAGTGCGCCCCATGAAAGGCTAGCAGCCCGCGCTGCAGCGGCATCATCTCATGGCGCGAAAACACCAGGTACGCCAAAAGAAACTCATTCCAGGCCGACAGCGACGTCAGAAGGGCCACGACCCCGAGGGCCGGGCGCGCGAGCGGGATGATGATGTACCAGAACACGCCGAGCACGCCGCACCCATCCACCTTGGCCGACTCTTCCAATTCTTTTGGAATGCCATCGAAGAAGGGCTTGAGGATGAAAATGCCGAACGGCAACCCCCCGTTGATTTGCGGCAAGATGTAGCCCATGCGCGCGAGCCACTGGCCGTCGCCGCGGTCGATCAGCCCCATCTGGTTGAGCAGGATGTAGAGGGCCACGAACGCGCCGGGAATCGGAATCAGCATCGTGGAAAGCAACAGCTTATACAAGAATCCGGATCCTTTGAACGTAAAGCGCGAGAACGCGTACGCGCACAGCGCGGCGAGGGACACCACGCCCAAGACGATGACAAACGTGTAGAACAATGAATTGATGAAGTAGATGCCGAAGCGCCCATCCATCCAGGCGCGCGCGTAGTTCTCCAGATGCGGATGCGGCGGGATGATGCGGTAATCGCTGAAGACCGTCTGCTGGGTCTTGAGGCTGGAGGAGACCATCCAGATGAGCGGGAAGACGCACGTGATGGCGACCGGCAGGCAGATCGCATGCCAGCCCGCGTACCCCAGCCAGATCCGCGACCGCTGCAACAATAACGTCAACTTCGTATTCATAGACGTAATTACCAATTACCAAATTCCAATTACCAAACAATGATCAATCACCGAATGACCAATGACCAAACGGTTTGGGTATTCGGTCATTGGGACATTGGTCATTGTTTGGTCATTGGTGCTTGGTCATTGGTTATTGTCATTTAGGTGGAACGGCGCTGGAATCGCATCTGGGCGAGCGAAAAGACGAGGAGAATCAGCCCGAAGACGATGCCCTGGGCGCAGGCATAGCCGAACTGGGAGGAGCCAAGCATGCTGTGGAAGATCCGCGTAATCGGCACCTCGGTGTGGTACCCCGGCCCGCCGCCGGTCGTGGAGACGATGAGCGCAAAGATCTGCATCGTCCCCAAGATCGTCAGAATCGAGACGGTGACGAAGACCGGCACGAGCAGCGGCAGCGTGATGTGCCGAAACCGCAGCCACGCATTGGCGCCATCCACGCGGGCGGCTTCGTAGAGCTCATCCGGGATCGTCTGCAGCCCGGCCAGGAAAATCACGAAGCCCCAGCCGAAGCCCTTCCACATGTGGATGATGGCGACGGCGGTCAGCGCCGTATTCGGATCGGCCAGCCAGGGCCGCGTCCACGCCCCGAGCCCCAGCTGGACGAGCGCTTGATTGAGGATGCCGAAGTTGCCGTCGTAAATCCAAAACCAGATCAAGCCGACGACGATTTCCGAGAGGATCGGCGGCAGGAAGAAAATCGTGCGATAGATGCTCGCCCCGGTGAGCCGGCGATTGACGGCCATCGCCAGGACCAGGGCCAGGGCGTTCTGCAGGGTCAGGGCCAGCACGGTGATGTAGCCGGCCTGGAGAAACGATTTCCAAAAGACGTGGTCGCGCGCGATGACGTGCCAGTAGTTCGAGAGCCCCACGAACGCCTTCATGGTGAGGCGTCCGATGCCGTCCCATTCGAAGAGGCTGGTATAGGTCAGGAGGTAGAAGGGGTAAATACTGAACGTCACAAAGAGCACGAGGGCAGGCAGGAGAAACGCATAGGGGATCAGGGCGTCGCGGTTAACGCGTGCCATGGGCGGCGCGGTCAGCCAGATGGTGCTGCTTCACCGAAGCGACGCGGTTCGCCGTCTGCTCGGCGGTGGCTTCCCCAATGAGGATGGACTGGATGCCTTTATCGAAGGCCTCGATCACCGTGGAATCCTCCTGCACGGCAAACAGCCGAGGATGCACCGTCGACTCCATGGCCGCGGCGAAGGACGCGAGCGCCGGCGGAAGATTCGCGGCCGCCTCGCGGTTCGCCGGGATGTTGTGCGTGGTCTCGGTCAAATACTCTTGTTGGCTTTTCGCCGTCAGCCATTTGAGAAATTCGACCGCCTCGCCCTTGCGGGGAGATTTCGCGTTGACCATGAAGCTTGAGCCGGCCCCGCCCCAGGTCACCATCGGCCGGTCTTTCACGGGCGGGGGCATCATGACCCCGTAGTCCAACTCGGGATTCATGCTCTGGTAGACGTTCACGCCCCACGTGCCGTTTAACGCGA
The DNA here is from genome assembly GCA_016209275.1 of Candidatus Omnitrophota bacterium. Lineage (NCBI taxonomy): Bacteria > Pseudomonadati > Candidatus Omnitrophota > Candidatus Omnitrophota bacterium. The sequence goes on along the minus strand of JACQWM010000014.1, from coordinate 12,861 downwards.
ACACCGCCCGGCCACTGGCGAAGAGCTGCTCGGCGTGCTTGTTCACCATCGTCACGATGCCGGAGGCTGCCAGGCCGGAGTCGCGCAGCTCTTCAAACAGGTGGAACACTTTCAGCCAGTCCCCGTCGGTGTAGAGCGTTTCGCCGCGGTAGGTCGCTTCGACCTTTTTCTGCCCCATCAGATGGATCGCGTAGTCGGTGGCGAAGCAGTCGATGAGCCACAGCTCGGCCCAGCCGCTCACAAAGCCGATCAGATGCTGCGCATTCGCTTTTTTGCCGATCTCAAGAAACTCCTTCCAGGTCGCCGGAACCGCCACACCCAGCTTTGCCAGCAGCGCCTTGTTGTAAAAGATCTGGATGTTCATCACGTCGATGGGCGCGCCGTAGACGCCTGGGGCGACCCCGTACGGATTCTCCGGCTCAAAGGCGCTGGTGGCCAGAGCCTTGGGGAAAAAGACAGAGCGCCAGGCGCGATTCTGCTCATCCATGGCCGCTTCAAGGGGCAGGACATGGCCGGCCTTGATGAAGCTGGCCAGATCGCGGCTTTCGCCCAAAACACCGTAAATTTCCGGCAGGCCGTCGGTCTGGGCGGCGGCGCGGATTTTTTGGACGTAGACATCCGAGGGGGCGTAGAGCTCGAAGCGGACCGGAATGCCGGTGCGGGACTGGTAGCGTTTGGCCAGCTCGTTGAAGGGGGCCTCGCGGTCGGTCATCCAGTGCCACACCCGCACGGGGGATGGCCCTTTAGGACTGGAGCCTCCGCAGCCTGCGGCGGCAAGCAGGAGCAGGCTTGCGAATACAGAAATGCCCTTCCTTATGATGAAGGAATCTCGCATCTCAAAAAATGTCAGACACTTTTTCCTAAAAAGTGTCAGACACTTTTAGCCAAGCGGGGGGGTCGCGGTGAGCGCGGTGACGTCGTTACTAAACTCCAGGGCAATGCCGTAGTGCGTGTTGCCGTTGGGCAAGGCGATCGGATCGACTCGGACAACGCGCGAGCGGCCGGCCACGCGCGTGAAGGGAAACTCGCGGCGCTGCGGCTCGGGCACGGACACCGAGGTCATCACGAGCTGGTTCACGGTGTAGGCATGCTCTTCGGCGGTCTCGAAATAGACGCCGGCCAGGCTGATATTTTTCGTCACGAGCTCATGAAACGGTCCTGGCTCGCGCGAGCCGACGCGGCGGATGAGAATCGGGGCTTGCACATAGGCGCGCCGTCCCTTGCGCCGTTCTGCGTGATACGCGTCCATTTCCATAGGCGTCTTCCCTCCCCACTGTTATAGTGTAATGAAATCCTGCCCCTGTCACAAGCAAAAAGTTCCTCGATCAGCCACCCCTCCGTCGCGAGGCCAGCAACAACCGCAAATCTTCTTCGACGCCATCTGGAAGCTCGTCCGCTTGCGTGACGACAAACGAGCGATCCTGTTCCTGTTTGACAAATGGCGGCAACTGCCCGCCACCCGCGGCGAGAGTCACGGCCGTCCAGATCACGCGCGCCCCGGAGACGTTGGGGGCACCGCGAACAACCACGACACGACCGCCAAGCTTTGGAATCTCGACAACCGCTTCTTCTCGTGTAAACTTTCGTTTTCCAAAGAGCTCTCGGAGTTGAACCCTCTCTCCACCGACATCGATTGGCCGGTTGAGCACCGCCTCGCGCTCTGCCTCCGGCATGGTCGGGTCATACGTGAGGATGAAATTGACCCCGCGGTGATCCTTGCCGACCCGCCCATTGGCTTCTGGCAGCCGCAATTGCGACTCCATCGATGCCAAGGCCGCGATGGCGCTCTCCCCGTCATCGATGCCACTCACCAGCGCCTGCAGATCCACCACAATCCATCGGGGGTCTGTCTGATCAAAGAATGAGTGCACCTGTTCTTTCGTAAAGAGTTGGCCGGTCCCTGGCATCCGGGCGATCACCGCGTCTTGCATAGCGGGGTGGTCGGCGTTGAGCGCCTTGCCCTGCCCATCCTCCAGCCCCCGCTTCTCCGCCACCTCGAGGAGTGACTTGTCACCTGAATCCAGTGACGCTGTCTCCCCGGTCATGTCGTCCCGGCCCATCGTCGGTTTTGGTGCGGCAGAAGGCACTGTACCGGACGATGGCAACGTGGCAACCGCCTTGGTGCCGTCAGGACGGGTCTTGAACTCCAAGATCGAGATATTCGGTTCAGAGTTGCGAGGATATTCCGCGATCGTCTCCACATCATAGCCGGCAGCATACGCCACATTTTTGACGGCTCGGATGTCGCGCGTGAACTGATTCGACTCGACATGGGGCGCATCGTTTCCCACCCCATTGATCCGGCCTTGATTCGACGCCAGCTTTGGAGGATTCACCGAACTCAACTCGGCGGTGATAAACCCATGCAGGCTTAAAAACGGCTTCCACAATTTGAGGAATTCAAATAACTGCTGATCATGTTCGAGCACGGAAATTAAGCGCCCGGTGACGGGATGAAGAATGATTTCATGGTCAATACTGCCAGTGATCGTCCGCCAGCGCGCAATACCCGCGCGGTCTTCCACCTCAACCCAGGGACGATTATGGATCAGGAACGTCGCCGTCTCTAATCCATCGGCCATGCCGATATCCGTCCACCCTTTCGTATATTGCGGACGGCCTTGCGCATCAGGAATGATCTCGCCACGGTCATCTTGCTTTGGCTCAAAATATTTGCCCTCGGTCGTGCCAAAATATTCAGGATGGGCGGCCACGTGACGGGCAATCGCTTCACGGATATTGCGTTCCATCTGGACAGGATCTTTGATATCCCCGATGACCCGAATGTATTGATGCCGCGGGACACCGCCATTGAGCAAGGTTTGCTCGGCCACATTCAAGGCTTCTTCATTCAGGTCCACCAACACCAGCAATATTTGGTTCCGAGGATCCTCAGGATGTTCCTTCAATCGTCGTCCTCGATCCGTGTCGGCCATGATCCGTTGGTATTGCTCAAGGGCCAGTTCCCCATTGGAGGTGCCAATATCAACATGCAGTCGCGGCTGGGCATCAAGATCCCCGTTAAATTTCGGTGTGGTTCGCTGCAAGATGTCGCGGTAGTAGCGCTTCTTATGGTTCTCGCCGGTGGCATAGGCATTAACAGGCCGGCGCAGGTTGGTTTCACGGCCTTGAGCATCCCGCGGAAACAGCGTGGCGAACAGCGGATGATCCTCTGTCCCTTCGGTGGTCAGCAGGTCAATGAAACGCGCCCGCTGCGGGTAATAGGACACAAAGACGCCCGGGGTCCAGGCCAGACGCACCGCTTCAGCTCCAGCAGGCGTAAACCTGACGATCGTATGCCCTTGTTGGCTGGTGCTGAGTGCTGCCCATTGCAACCGTGGATCGCTCATCAAGCGGAATGCTTCACTCAGAAATTCTACATCGAGTTTTAACGGGACGTCGGTGCCATCGGCCAGCATCGCGGTATAGCCTTCCGATGTCAGCTCGGCTTGGATCGTGCTCAAATCCACGCGTCCTCGCCTTACCAACTCATCAATCAGGCTGACTGGCTTGGACAGCTTAGGATGTTTGAGGAAAATCGCTTTGAGGGTCACCAGGGTGGGAGTCATCAATTCGCCAACGAAATGCCGCTCAACCTGGCGGGCGGTCGCATTGCGTTCTTTCGGAAATCCCTCCACGGCCGCATTGATCAATTCGCGGTAGGTGGTGAGAACTGCGTCCCTCGGGGGATCGCGAGGCCGGCTTAGGAAATACTCATCCAGCCAGATGACCGCGGGCAGAAACCGAAAGAGCGCTTGGAAGTGCGTGGGGTATTCCATCGCCAACCGAAATGCCATCAGCCCTTCGTCGGTGGCGGTATAGATGATGTGATCGCCGTTGGATGATCCATCGGCTGTAAAGGAATTTCCCTCGCGCGTGACCCAGCCGACCGAGGCGAAATACCGCATGGGCGCATGCACGTAGTCATTCACATGCGCATAGCCCTTCGTCTCGCGAAGGTATGCTTTCATCTCGCCTGCGGTTACACGTCGATGTGTTGGCGTAAAGAGCTGTAGGAAACCAAGCTGCGCCGCGGCGCCAAGGGCCGGGCCAACCGCCGTGCCATCGCCTTCGATGAAAATTTCCTGGAGAACTTGTGTTGGGTCAAACGGCTGCAGCACGATGAATCGCCCAGAATCTCGAGCATCCTGCAGCGAGAGATCGCCCTGCAAGACGCCAAGCCGCTGCCCCAGAGTCAGCGACGCGGTGCGATCAACTGGCTGTCGCTCATTATTGATCGGATCAAAAACGTAGAGGCTTGCCTGTCCTGCTAACATCGCGCGCCCTTCGTCGTCGTACCCCTTCACGAGCCCCTCACGGCGCAACAAGGGGTCTCGCAGCAACTCTTCCACGGAACTGCCGGTGTTTTTCGGGGTCAGTTCAACCGCGCTGGCAACCCCGAGCCCTCTGAGCATCAGGCGCGCTGCGGCTTTTTCCTCCGGGCTGAGGGCTGGATCACTCAATCGCTCAATCCATTCCTGTCGCTTCAAGTCCTCCTTGATTGGGACATGATACCGACGGGCGAGGGGCTCAAATCGATGGCGGATCGCCTCGGGGAATTCGTTACCATTCACCAACCGCTCCAAAAGTCCAAGCCCCTTCTCTGATAATGATTCCGATTGCAACGCTTGTGGAATCTGCACGATGTATCGCAGTGGGCGCTCTGGCACAATGGTATAACTTGGCCCTGCTTGTAACGGTACGTTCACCCATTTCAGCGTGATCAACACGCCAGAAGCATCTTGCTGTAATGCCGCCGCTGCGAGCGCCTCTTCAACAGTGGCCTCTTTTGCCACAGGTTCGGCCGTGGCTGCCACCGGGGGGCGGGAGAGCACTTGATCAATGGTCGGTTCGCTCGGCGGCGTCGGATACACTGGGCCTGGCAACCCATGTCCCGCGGCATCAATCGGTTTCTGGTCGTAAAGTCCGGGCAAGCGGCGCTCCTCCATCGGAGGAGCGGTCACGCCAGGAATTTGTGGGCGAAGTGTGCTGCGGTCACGCTGCTCATTCGGCGCGTCAGGCTGTCCTGTCAATGAATCGGTCTGTGGTCGTGTTGGGTTTCCAGGCAACCGGGCATCGGGCAGATGCGCTCCGCCAAATATTGGCGCCAGCGTTCTAGCACCACCCACCCCAAATAAGAGGCTGTGGCGATAGAGGTAGTAGGACACCAGGACGCGCGCGACGTCTGGCGCCGTCTCCGCGAAGGGAGAGCGCGGGTCAGATTTCAGCAGTGCTTCAATGTGTGCCCTAGCGCCTTCAGGTCTCAAGCGTTCTGAAGGGTCGAGGCGCTCATCAACAAGCTGCTCAAAAATGTGCGTGACCTCGTGTTTCTGAAGTAACTGCCACTCTTCCTCCTTGGATTTCCACAGCGCTTCTTCAGCATCGCGACGTGAAAAGCCATCGTTCATCAGGCGGTTGACAGCACCCTCAAATGCGAGCGGGCTATGCGGCTCCCACAACAGGCCGCGGGTATAGGAAACGATGTCCACGTGTGCCGCCGGCATGCCCGCAACTTCTGCCGCATGCTCAGGGGGATGCGCACTAGTCAAGGACTCGGGGGAGGGATTTTCGACCGGCGCGCCGCCGCGAATCGGGCCGCGCTCTGGCAACTCACGAATCACTTCCTGCAACCGAACGGTATCGGCAAGCGGTGCGTTTGTGGCAACGATAGTTGGTTTCGCCCCCGGATCCGTTCGCTGAATGATTTGCGCGAGATCCCCTTGGACGATCTCCAGTCCCAGCCCCGCTTGTTGACTGGCCGGACCAATGAGCACTCCATCAAAAGTCCCGGGCTGTTGCCGCAGCATAGCAACGGCCGCTTCCACGGTATCTACCCGTGTCACGTCATGCGTCTTTTCCACCGCAGACCAATCTGGAATATTAAATCCGCCAGGATGAACGACTAACACGCGGGGCCGCGGTTGCTCAGAAGATGTCGCTGGCGCGGCGGCGGTCCACTGAGCCAGTAAATCATCGGATTCTTCAGGTGTGAGGCGCCGTTCGATCCCGGGATCCGTCAAGAGCGGTGGGATCTCATCAAGCTGGAACTTCCCCAGGGCGAGGCGGGAGAAGATCCCGCGCACTAAGTCAGGATTCTTGCGGCCGGCGGCCGACTGCGCGAGCTGCTCAATGATCGGCCGAAGAGCCTGGGGAACGCGCCAGATGTCGTAGATCCGCGGTGTTTGGGCCTGCAGCGCCGCCCGCTGAAGCTCCGTCATCTCCGGCGCGGCGGGGGTAGCCTCGGTCGCGGCGGCATCAGGCGTCAGGTACCATTGCCCATCACGATACGTTAGTCCTTTGCCCAGATAACTCGGAAGCTGCTCTTTTGTGAGCAGGAGCGGGCCAAGACTAACCTGATGCACCGGTACACGCGCGCCATTCGGCAGTGCGTCAATTGCTTGTCGAACAGTCAAACCAGGCTTCGGCGCGGCGCCGGGGAACACCGCCTCAGGGCCGACGGGCTGATCGGTGATATAGGCCGTGGGGTCTTCCACACCCACGGAGGCGTACGATCGCACTGGACCCCGGGACACGCCCTGCGGCTCGAGCAGCCGGCGGAGGGATTCATCCGAGACCGTGGGCAAGGAGGCAAATGCCGCCACGCCAGCCTGCACCAGAATGACGGCTCCGGCATCAGAGAGGACAAAGAAGCTGCCATCATCCGATGTCGGCAATCCCTGCAAACGATCGTTCTGCTTGCTGACGAGCATCGGTTCCCCCTGGAGATCCTTCCAGATATACGGTTTCCTCGTTGGTCCGGTCTCTGGATCTGCGGCGATGACCCGCAACGCGCCACTCTGGTCGTTGTTCAGCAACCTGGAGAGCACGAAGAGACCTTGCGAGTACGTCAACTGCATCGGCGTGAAATCGCGACCCACCGGCACCACCAAATCGATGAGCCTCTCCGGCGCGCCGCTGGGACCTTCTTGGGGTTGCTTGCCGCGAACAGAACGACTCTCGGCGCTGGAGCCTCCGCGAACTTCGGGTCCTTCCGGCAGCCCCTCTGCGCCAACGCTTTGAGCCGGCGCGGGGGCGGCAATTTCCGTTGGAGCAGCAGCATGCTGGGCTTGCTGGGGGGGAGCGAACGTTAGCCGGTATTCCTTGGTAGGATCATCCAGTTTTCGAAACAATGCGAGACCGAGGTCATCCAACGCCTGAGGCGTTCCGACAGGCTGATTCGTTGCGGCATCCACCAGCCCGACCACAATCCCCTGAAAGAGCGACTGCCCCCATGTAGCCCTTCCCCGCGTGTAGACGTGAACCTTCACATCCAGCATCGCAGGGCTCGTCGAGTGATCCCAGAATGGCTCGGCGATGATGCTAAGGGCATCGGACATGACGACAATCGCCCGGCGCCACGTGAGTGTTCGACCTTGCACTTGCTGCCGCAGCACCGGCACGGTGTTATCAAATGTCACCTCGCTCGCAATTTCGACAGAATCATTGAGCGCGAGCATGGTCTTTGATGCGCTGGGTTTCGCCGTGTGCGGATCAATCGGGTATCCCCGCACGACCACGCCATCGCGAAGCTGGCCCTGCGAATCGACCAGATACGGATACTTCGTTCTAAACGCGTCATGGGTGACGATGTCAGCGACTTGGATGAGGTTGCGTCCTGAAGGAAGCCAGGGGAAGCTGGCCCGATTCACGATCGTTGTCTCGGTTAAGGTGGTCTCGGGCAAGATTGGCGCGGCCGCTGGAGGAGGCGCAGCTCCGGCGATTGCGGCAGGAACGTTGCTGAGCGCGGCCAGTTGAGTGATGATGGCATCGAGCGCTCGCCGCTGATCGTCACGTGGTTGTCGGGAAAGATAACGGCGAAGATGTTCTTGAAGTTCTGCGCTGCCGGCTTGCAGCACGGCGCGACCATCGCCGGAACGTTCACGGGTGTTGTGGCGTTCAACGATCTCCACGATTTGTGGACGTGCCGAAACAGGGATCTGATCGAGCTGCTGTTGTTTCACGCCAAGCACGCCTTGCAGAAGGTTTTGGATATCACGCCAGATGAGCTCTTGCTCTGGCAGCAGCTTCCAAGATCGTTCCGGCGCGCCGCCGACCGAGTCCGCAGGACGAGGGAGTCCCGCCTGCGGCGGGACGGAGCCACCAGCTTCGCCGCGTGTGATCGATAACAATCGTTCAGCGATTGTCTTGGCTTGGTCGTATGACAGCGCCCACAACCGCTGCGCAATGAAATTCGTCGCGACCGACGGATTTTGAAAGGTCGGCGCCGCGTTCACGGCCTCGGTCATGACGGGACGAGCGTCCGGCTCCGCGATGCCATAGGTGCCGGCCAACGCCACCAGTGAATTAACCAACAGCTGCTGCTCGCTTGCCAACGCCCCCGCATCTTCGACCGCGGCAAGTGCTAGCTGTTGACGCGCATGCGCAGCGTCAGCCGCAGGGACGTGGGGTGAGTCCGAGACGTCCTGAACCGGCACGGCGCGCTGCGAAGTCGCCGTGACGACTCGATCGGTCCGAAGCAGCGCGAGAGTCTCCAACGTCTGCTCCAGGGCTCTGCCAATCTGGACGGCGCTCACGTGGGGGGAGGCCGATCGGATCACGCGCTCTACGGCCGCTTCGGTGTCCTCCGCCAGCGCACGCTCCTCATAAAACTCTGTCAGGAGCTCGGCGATGGAGAGCTTCAGCGGTAAGCTCGTGGGCTCATCACTGGAAAGCCCGACACCTCGTAACACCGCGTCCACCGAAGCCATGATGCGACCCTGCTCGCGCTCAGACAACTGCGCAAACAGGTTTTCCGTCGGCACGGCGGCGGCTGGCTGTGTCATGTCGGATTTCGGACGCACGGCCAGATGGCCGTCCGCTGCGCGGTAAAACTCGACCGCCGTGGCGAACTGCTCAATGAGTTTCGGCATCGCTGAACGGTTTTCCAGTGTTGCGTAATGCAACCGCCGCAGCAAATAGCGGACTCTCGAGCGTTCCTCCGCATCCTGTGGGACGACGACACGACTTTCAAAGTTTGTCACCACGGTCTCAACATCTTGCTCAATCCATTGCCCGGGCTTATCGCCGTAGAGGACTGTCGCTACCACAGCCTTGCCGCTCTCAGCATCGTCGGACATCGGCGCTGCGGGTCCTCCAGAGGGCTCGGCTGGCAGATCCATGCCACCGCGGGCGCCGGGGATCAAGCGGTGGATTTGCTCGGTGGAGATGGCCCGTGAGAGCGTTTCATCATCGCGCTCTCCACGGCGGACTTTCCCGATGAGTGCGTCAATCTCCGCCAGCGCCTGCCGCCGCTGATCCTGCTCCTCGGCCATCGGCGCGCCGCCGGGAATTTGAGGTGGAAGGTCGACGGCCGAAGGTCGAAGGGGATCGCTTCCACCTTCCACCTTCCACCTTCGACCTTTAACCTGTTGCCCTTCGGCTGGCGCGGCGGGGGCGGAATCAAGTTCGGAGTGCGGAGTTCGGAGTTCGGAGTCGTCCGGCGTGCCGCCGGCGACAGGGTTGGGTGCGACAGGAAGAGCTGCAAGGGTTTGAGCCACTCTTGCTGCAATAGCATCTAGAGATTCTCTCTTTGAAACCACGGTCGTCCGCAACTCATTCGCACGCGAGGTCACTTCTGGCGTCACTTCTGCAGTGACAAGGAATGTGGGCGGTACTGGTTGCGCGCGCTGCTTCCGCAACTCGCTAATGAACTGGAGCCCTGTCATGTTAGGCATTCTCTGGTCGCTCACAATCACATCAAACGGTTGGCGTAGCGCTTCCGCGAGGGCCTCTGCGCCGTCGGACACAGCGACTACCTCATAGCCTCTCCGCGTGAAAAATTCGCTCAAGATCTGACGCGCATCCTCGTTATCTTCCGCAAGGAGCATCCGAGGAGTAGTCCGGGGCTTAGAACTTTCCAGCGCGCGATCGGTGGGAGTCCCGGAGGCAACGCTGGAGGGGCCGCCGGTCAAAGGCATATTGATGGTGCGTCGTTCTGCCTCAAGCCATCCCACCAACGGTTCAGCATCGTGATGATCCACGATCCCAGCCCTGAGAAGCTCGATCAGCGTTGCATCCCGTGTCAAGTCAGCGAGAAGAAAGCGAGCCGCCACCTCCACGACCTGCTGGGTCCCTTTCTGTGGCCCGGCAGCTCTGATCACGACCCGAAACTGCTCCAGCATACGCTGAAGCAATGCGAGATCGGCTGAACTCAATCGGCTCAATAATTCAGGAGGCAGAAGGTCTTGTACGACGGCGGCGGGGCGAGCATCATCCGGGTGATAGTCACCTTCGGATTCTGGCTGGTCCATCGATCCCGTGAATCCTCTTCGTTCGCCCTCAGAGGAAAAGTTCGGCGCGGCGGGGGCGGAGCCGCCTGCGGCGAGCTGAGGGCTGGGGGCTGAGGGCTGGGAGATGAAGGTATTGTGCGCCACGATCCCATTGCCGATGAAGTTGTGGGTGCCCTCGACTTCGATGTCATAGACGTGTTGGCGACCGCTGGGTTCAATCGCGACGATGCGATCCCACAGCACATCCGTTGGCATCGGCTCTGACGGTGTGCTATACTTGGCCGTGGCTGGAATGGCCACTGATGAAGGAGATCCCATGAAAGCCGCGACGTTGCTTGGAGAAGAGGTTGTCTCGTTGACATCCTTTCTCGCCCATCCCTCAAAGCATTTGAAGGGTGTGGTGCGCGTGGTCGATAAGGGCGCGCGCTCGGTGGGCATGTTTCTCGATGCCGAGGCGCTCGATGAATTGCTCGAGGATATGGAAGCCTCGTCTCCCGCGTTCTTAGCCTCGCTCGAACGATCCCGCCGCTCGGGCCGCAGCTCCGGCGCTGTCATCAAGAAGCGGCTCGGCATGGGATGATCCGGTATGACTTCACTCGCTTCGCTGAGCGGCAGTTCGTGAAATTGCCCCGCGATCTTCAGCGCCGCATCCTGCACAAAGTCGAACACTATCTGGCCCAACCCCATCCTCTGGACTTTGCCGAACCTATCGTGGGCAGTCCCACCCCGGCCTATCGGTTTCAAGTCGGCGACTACCGCGTGATCTTCGACTGGGACGTTGACTGCATTTTGATTACCAAAGTCGGCCATCGCCGCGACATCTATCGCTGACGGTTTCGGCACCGCAATCGCTTCGCCCACACTCAAGCCGCTGACCTTCCGCCAGCCGGCCTGCGTCAAGTAGGGGTGCGTCGCCGTCGTCGTAATCGAGCGTCCCGAGGCCGTGGTGAGCCGAAAGACCGGCTTGATCCCCATGTCGAGCAGCCCCTTGATGCGGTGCGGCTCGATCTGTTGGGTTTCCTCGTTAAGTGAGAGTACGTAATCTCCTGGCTGTACTGCCACGATCTGAACAAGAGTTGGCTGGGAGCTAGGAGCTAAGCGCTGGGCGCCGGTTTTGTTTCCAGCTTCCAGCTCCCCCGGCCCGATCGCCGGGGCGGGCCAGCTCCTAGCCACGTCTGCTCTGATGAGAGGAAGCAACGTCTCGCCGGTCACACACCGTCCCGCGTCCTCTTCCGGCGCGGCCCCTCCGCCTGCGGCGGGCGGGGCTCTGGGCTCAGGGCTGACCGGTGGTACGCCAGAAGGCTCAAGCGAACTATCCACGCCACCAGCAGCTAATAACAGATAGGCAGCTTTTTCCAAGGCCAGCTGACGCAGGGGCGTGAGCACTACGGGCGGCACGGTGACCTGCTTGCGAAGCAAGGCCAGGAGGAGGCTGTCGCCTTTGACGCCCGGTTTGACGGTCACGAGGACACGGCGATCCGCTGACGGTGTTGACGACGTGTCCGGGTATTCAATCGCGATGACTCGCGCCCCCCATTCTTCAGTCGCCTGCGCGCTGAGCTGGACAAGCTGACCAGGAGCCGACGGTGGCAGGTGATAGTACTCGCGAAAGCCAGTTTCGAGCGCCTCCCGCATCTCCCAGGGCGTCACGCCATCGCCTTGTTGCGGCGCGCCGCCGGAAGGCCCGGAGGGAACAGAATAGGGGCGAGCCTCTTGGGGTCGTCCACCCTCAATATTCGTCTCCGGAACGATACGATCACCTCGCTCTTCTGGTGGTCGTTGCGGCCTTTCACTAAAGCGGGTAACGCCGCCGCTTGTTGGCGAAACAGGCTGCAGATATTTGGCCGCAACGGCCTCATCGGCAAACTTGCGGGCGTTTTCTGGAGAGAGACCCAACCGCTCTAAGGTTAGGACGCCGATTAACGCCTCACGCGCTTCAGGGGTTTTCGACGGTAGAGCATCCCAGAAGTCTTTAAGAGCGTTCCGAATCAATTCGTAATTGCTCTGGCGATCCGACGGATCGCTTCTTGTTACGGCCGGGTCAGTGTTGATGCGATTGGCCAGGCGACTGATCGCCTCCTCATCCGCGCGAACCTGAGCGAGCTCTCCACCGCTATGACGGCGCGCGGCGCCGACTGGTTCACGTTCGCCGAATTCGTTGGTCGCTCCTGGCGGACGCTCTTTCTGTTCGCGCTCGAGGCGATTGAGGGCGTCGTCGATGGTGAAGGTGGCGAGACTCAGCAGCTCAGACCCACGTTCGTTGAATTGATCGGTGTAGTGCAGGTCAAAGGCAAGGAAGGGTCCTTTCTCATCGACGCGCACCTCAACATTCACGTGCGTGAATTGTTGTAGATCAGTGAGGGCCTTAGCAACGGCTTGCACCATGTCAGGCGACACGACGCCATTCTTCAAAAAAGCAGGAGGAATTTCCCTGATGGCGCCTAGCGGTAAGGTGCGCGGCACCAATGGCGCCTGATCAAAAACCTTGGCCGCCGCATCGGCAAGCAGCCCAGAGGTATCAGCCTCCAACAGTGGTACGACAGGGCTTTGTGCTGAAGACATTTGCCGCTGCCATTGCGAGGCGGCCGCTGCCGGCATCGTCTGCGTGAGGGAAAAGATCACGGACAAGAGC
>JACQWM010000013.1 GCA_016209275.1 Candidatus Omnitrophota bacterium | reverse complement strand
GCACAGCGTGCTTGAGCAGACATTCTATGAGGCGGTCACCGCACCGTTCTGGTGGAGCGTTTTAGGGCTCTTGTCTGGAACTACCGTTGTGGTTGCTCCTAGCTCCCAGCTCCTAGCTCCTAGCCGCGTGAGGTTTGTGAGAAGTTTACCAGCAGTCATCGCGTCTCTTGTATTGCTTCTTACGGCAAGGTTTGCGATGGCTGATGCCTGGGCAGCCAGGGCGGCATGGCAGGAGCTGTCATCAGCTCCCATTCAACGCACCATCGCGCTGTGGCAACGCGCTGAACGATCGGATCCATGGAACAGCCGCTTTCCGTTGGAGCAAGGCGAGCGATGCCTGCGGGCGGCCCAAGTCCCTCAGGCCGCTGCCGCCTATCAGCGGGTCGTCGCCCGCAGCCCGTGGCTGGGATTTGCGTGGTTCCGGCTCGGCCAAACACGATCGCACTTAGGCGATGCGGCCGGGGCGGATGAGGCCTTCCGGCAGGCGAAGCGGCGCGACCCGAACTTAGCCTACGCTTTGCGCGCCGCGAAAGAAAATCCTTGACCCCGCCTAACGAGATATGGCATAGTTAGTAATGACAAGCGATAAAGCCACACTTCCCCGCCAACGAACTGTGGCGGGGATCCGCCAAGTAAGGTGGCGGACGCCGTGAGGCGAGGCCGGAAAGCCACAGGCCCTGTTGGAAAGGCGAGTGAGGTGAGTAAGCAGCAGCAATGAGCCTTCCCGGGACTCAAGGCTGCATGGCAGGAGAGGATCTGCTGAATCACTTACTCACTCAATCACTTCATCACTGTAGTTCACAGGGTAGCTGGGTTGCCGCTGGGAAGCGATTTGAGGCCATTGCCTAGCGGCAGTGGCTTGTTTATTTTAAGGAAGGAGGTGTTCCGGGGACAAGAGAGTGATTGAGTGATTCAGTGATGGGTGATTGAGAAAGTTAGAGAAGGCGGGTTATCATTGTTTATTGTGTGGGAAATAACAAGGAGATCACGATGAGACGAGCAACCAAAGCAGGGTTCACGCTCGTTGAGATCATGATCGTGGTGGCTATCATCGCCTTATTGGCCGCGATCGCGATTCCCAACGTGTTGCGTGGACGCACCACGGCGAATGAGTCAGCCGCCATCGGCAACATGCGCGCGCTGCTCTCCTCGCTGGAAATGTACCGCTCGGTGTACCAGGCGTATCCAGCTCCTGATGGGACGGCGTTTATTAATAGCATGTACGGGCTCGGCGGGGTCCCAGCCGGTTGTGCCGCTGGTGTCAGCCCTGACCCGGACTTCGGACCTCCGTCGTTCTGTAGGGTCTTGACGAACGCGGTAGTTCAAGGGTATCTGTATACCTTCACCGGAGTCAATGGCCTAACATATCAACTCGGAGCGGTCCCTCAGTCAGCAAGTACAGGAAGTCGATCGTTTGTCGTGACTGAGGCCGGTTTGATTTACCACTGCTCTGGGATTGTCGCGCCAGATCCTACCTTGGCAGGGGCTGCGACCATTGACCAGGCACCCAAAGCTGCCTGTCCGTGAGCGGTTGACCAGCTGGGAATTGTGTGAGGAGAACGATCACACGTTGTATGAGAAGAGCAGCCTGCTCGTTTATGGGTGGGCTGCTCTTCTCTTTTCACCGTGACATATTCATGAAGCGTTAACTGGATGCCTGCCACCGCATCACCCCGTGAAGCTCGTCAACGCGCAACAGGGTTGCTGAAGCGTCTTGCCACGATTCAACGCAAAGAGCCCAAGTACACCGTTGGGTTGGATCTGGGTGCGTCATCAGTGAAGGTGGTGGTGCTTGGCGCTCGGAAAAGCGAGGGGTCGCCCCCGATTCTGGCACAGCAGGTCGTGGCACTCAAGCCAGGCCAAGACGTGGATGCCTCTGAAGCACTCAAGGCCGCGGTGGGCAATCTCCCGATGCCGATTTCAACCGTGAACATGGCGGTCAGCGGCCAATGGGTCATCATGCGCATCATCGAGATGCCGGCCATGAAAGACAATGAGTTGAAGCAAGCCCTCCCGTTCGAAGCCCAGCGGTATCTGCCGTTTAACATCCAAGATGTGATCCTCGATGGCGCGATGCTCGGTCCTTCGGAAGGCAAAAAAGTGTGGGTGCTGATTGTCGCCTGTAAAAAAGAATTGGTGGAGCGGCGCATCGATTGGGCCAAGCGGGCCGGTGTCAATGTGAGCCTGATCGATGTGGATGCGCTCGCCCTCGCCAACGCGTTTCTTGAGCAAAGCAACGGCAAGCCTGCTGAGGGTACTTCAGCGCTCATCAACGTCGGCTCGCTGTTGACCAATTTGGTCGTGTTTAAAGGGCCGGTGCCGTATCTCGTGCGGGACATTCCCTGGGGCGGCGAGCGCCTGATTCGCCATGTGGGCGAGCAGCTTGGCATCGAGGCCGAGGAAATCCGCCAGCAGCTCCTGAAGGGCGAGTTGGGCGCTGAAACCGCCGAGGCCATGAAGCTGGCAGCGGAATCCCTGGTCACGGAGTTGCAGCTTTCTTTCGATTATTTTGAGAATCGATTCAGCCAGCCTCCTGACAAAGTGCTGGTGACCGGGGGCTTAAGTCAGTCGGCGCGGTTTATCGAGGTGCTCAAAGGCTTATTGGCCCAAGCCGTCCAGACCTGGGCGCCGGCGGAGAATCTCTCAGGCCAGTTTTCCATCGCGTATGGGTTGGCATTACGAACAGACCATTGATGATGTTGAAGGTTAATCTCTTACCGGAGCGGGAGCGGCGGGCGGCCACCTCAACCGTTGAGCACTTTCATCGCACCCCGCTGGCTGCCATCCTCGCCAGCCTCATCTTCGTTATCCCTATCGCCTTAGGAGTCTCCGTGTCCGTGGTGCATCGGCGCGCGGAGCAAGATCAGCAGCGGATTGCAGCGCTTGAGCCGAAAAAGCAGCAGCTTGATCAACTCCAGCAATCCCTGCAGCGCCTGCGCGGGCAGGAAGACGCCATGAATGCAATCATTAAGCCTGGGCATGATTTATGGTCGGCGCGATTAAATGAGATGTCGACCCATACGCCTGATGGGCTCTGGTTCCGGGAGATGACCCTGGATCCGCAGAAAGGATTGGTGATCCAAGGCTCGGCTGTGGATCAAAAGGAAAGCGGCATGGCCAGCGTGACCGAATTTGTCCAGAGTCTCAAGGCGAGCAAAGATGTGACCTCGGCGGTGAAGGAAGTGCGGATCGAGTCCATCAAACGGGTGCAGGATGGCCAAGTGGAAATCGTGCAGTTTACGCTCACCGGCGTGCTGCAGGGCGCTGCAAAGCCATGAAGGTGAACCTCTCGCAGCAAGAGCAGCGCACGGTGCTCTTAGTCGCCGTCCTCGCACTTTTCATCGGCTGGGTCTATGTCGTCTACGTCCTTGGCCCGATGTGGAAGGAGATCCGGAAGACCCAGCGGACGATCCAGCAGCAAAGCGCTCGCATCAGGGAGCTGGAGCTTGCCGCCCAAAATATCGGCGCGGTTCAACGACAGCATGATGAGAAAGAGCGAGCCGTCAAAGCCCTGAAGAGCCAACTGCCGCTTGAAAACGATGTGGCCGTTCTGGTGGCCCAGCTCACCGATTTGGCCAACACGGCCCAGATGAAAATTGAGAATATCTTTCCAGAGCGGTCGAGCAGCGATTCAAAGGACCCAAAAAATCCGAAAGACCAAAAACCAAAAGCCCTCCGCGACGAATACCAACCGGTGAATATCCAGATTGAAGGATCATCCGGATACCACCAGTTGGGCACGTTTCTTAGCTTGGTGGAGGGAGTGGACAAGCCCATGCAACTGGCCAGCTTGCAGATTCAGGGCAACCTGAAAAGTCCGAAGCGGCATCGGATCAAGCTCGTGCTCCGCGCCTATGTGGCTTCTACTGAGGAAGCGTCAAAAGGATGAACCACAAGTTTGGTGCTTGGAATGTGGTGCTTGGTGCTTGCTTGGTGCTTGGAATGTGGTGCTTGGTGCTTGCTCCGATAGAGGCTGCAGAGCAGCCGGTGGCGTCATCTCCGAAAGCCACCTACGACGCCCAGGGCAAACGCGATCCGTTTGTGCCCCTGGTCAAGGATGGCAAGCTGATCGGCGGCAAGACCGAGGGCAGCCTGCCGGAGCTGGGAGGGATTTTGTGGGACCCGGAGAATCCTATTGCGATGATCGGCGACAGGGAATTGACCGTCGGCGATGCGTTTGATGATTATAAAGTGGTGGAGATCCGTGAAAGCTCCGTCATTCTCGAAGATTCCGAAGGGGCGCGGTTTGAGATTAAGCAGACAGCATTTTAACAGGAGGGAGCCACGGTGAAAAAACTTCTCGTGTGGACCATCGCCGCGATCTTAGGTTCTGCGATGTGTGGCGTTGCAGCGACCAGCGCGCGCGCCGAAGAGCCGGCAGGGCAGGAGGCTCAGCATGACCCCCAGCCGGCGACTGAGGCGGCCGAGGCGTCTTCGTCTTCGCCGGCTGATGACTCGGCAAAGCCCGCCTCCGAAACGCCGCCAGCGTCAACGAGCGCGAGCGAGCCGTCAACGACCGAGCCGTCGGCTCCGTCCACAACAACCGCAACACCGGCTGCAGCACCGGCGGCACCACCCACCCCGGCTCCAAAACCTGCGGCAGTCAAGGGCGGCAATGTGAACCTGGACTTTAAGGAAGCGGACATCAAGCAGGTGTTGCGCATCATCGCCTTAAAGGCCGGGGTCGACATCGTCTCCGGGCCGGAAGTCGAGGGGCTGGTGACGATCAAGCTCTCCAACGTGCCCTGGGAGCAGGCACTCGAGGTGATTTTGAAAACCTACGGCTACACCTATGAGCGCAAAGGCAACATCGTCCGCGTTCTGACCGCCGATGAAATGGAGAAAGAAGCGCTCTCCACCGAAGTCTTTCCCCTGGATTACGCCAAGGCCAAAGAAGTCCCGGACATTATCTCCGAAGTCCTCTCGGATCGCGGCAAGGTGAAGTTTGATGAGCGGACCAACACGCTCATCGTCACCGACATCGCCACCAATCTGTCTGCGGTCAAGCAAGTTGTGCAGCGCATCGACCAGCGCACGCCGCAGGTGCTGATCGAGTCGAAGGTGGTGGAAACCCGGCTGACCAAAGATGAGAAATTAGGCATCGACTGGTCGGATGCGCTCACCTTGACAGCGGTCAGCCCAACGCTTCCCTCGACGTTTCCCTTTACGATGGGGGCCAACTACGGTATTTTCGGCAACCGGTTTATCCCAAGGACCGGGGCCGAGACGCCGAGGGTTCCCTCGCAAGCCACCACCTTTAGCTTCGGCACGCTCAACGCAGGCAACCTCGGCAATACGATCAATTTCCTCAATACGCGCACGGATACGCATATCGTGTCCAATCCCAGCATCGCCGTGCTGAACAATAAAGAAGCGAGTGTGCACATCGGCGAACAATATCCGATTCCCAACTACACGATTGACAGCACGACGGGCCGGGTGTCGATCAGCGGCTACACGGCGAAAAATTTGGGCACGATTCTCACCGTGACCCCGCATGTGAACCCCAGCAACGAAATCGTGGTGGACTTAAAGCCCGAGATCATCACGCTGATTGAAAACGTGTCATTCACCACCGGCGGCAGCACCTTGCAGCTGCCGCGCTTTTCCATTCAAAATGCGCAGACCCAAGTGCGCATTCAAAGCGGGGATACCATCGCGATCGGGGGATTAGTCAAGGCGGCCGAGGTCAAGCAACAGACGAAAGTCCCGGTGCTTGGCGACATTCCGGTGGTCGGATTGTTATTTAAGAACATCAACCGCTACGGGTCATCCGCCGGCCAAAGCGATCCGGTCCGCCAAGATCTCCTCATTTTCCTCACCGTCAAGCTGTTGGAGGAACAGAACCGTGAACAGGCCATTGCGGCAGCCACCGCAGCAGAATAGGAGTTGCGCCATGAACCGCTGGTCTCAAGCGATCGGCCTGCTGGTCGCGCTCAGCGTGGGGATCGGGATCGGATGGATGAGCCGGCCAGCCGTGTGGGCGGCTGAAGAGGACGCCACACCGCCGGTTCGCTCATCCCGTGCCACCACGAAGAGTGCCGCGGCCTCAACGACCAGCAGCAGCAGCGGCAACGCGAAGCTGGAAAAGAAGCTTGATGAGATCTTGGCCAACCAGCAAGACATTCTCAAGCGGTTTGACGCGGTGATGGAGGAATTGAAGATTATTAAGGTCCGCGCTACCATCGCTGCCTCCCGCGGCGGCTCCTAGTCGTTCGCTCTCCGGCCACTGGGCCACTTGGCCACCGCGCCACCACTCATCAGGGAAGCGTTTTCCCGTGCGATCCAGAAAAAAGGTAGCGCTTCCTTGACGCTTCGATTTTGCATATGGTATACTTCACCTGCAGTCGCACAGCGAGGGGTCTGACGTGGTGACGTGGCCGAATTGGGTTGACCTGGTTATCGTAACCATTGTTTTGACAACTGGTTATAGAGCGTTTCACCGAGGGCTCTTGACAGGGCTGCTGGGGCTTGCCGGCTCAATCGCCACGACAGTGCTCGTCGTCAGTTACGCCGATGATGTGATCACCCTCGTGCTGCCGTGGCTGAAAACTGATCAGGCGTTCTCGACCTTCGTCATCTTCTGGTGTCTCTTTCTCATTGGGTTGCTGACCATGTACCAGGTGATGAAGGTGATCAGCCGCCTGTTCACGTGGGAGAAGCTGAATATCGTGACACAGATCCTGGCGGCTGTCGCCGGGCTTGTCCGGGGAGCGTGGTGGGCGGGGTTTCTGCTGCTGGCGCTGACGTCAAGCGGGGTCCCCTATCTTCAGAAAAGCGTTGTGGAGCGCTCCGCGTTGGAGTCGTACGTGCTGCCTCCGGTGAAAAACGCCGTGGAGCAGTTCAGCGATATCGTCCAGGGAGGGCGGGCGAACGCCGGCCCGCTGATCCCGCCGCTCGTTGCAGGCGCATCACCGTAATCGTTTTTTGCCATCACCGTAATCATATCTTCGATGCCGCTGATTCCTGAACATCTCATCGACGAGATTCAATCCAGAACCGATATCGCGGAGCTGATTGGCCGCTACGTGCCGCTCAAGCTCTCCGGGCGGCATTTCAAGGCGAACTGCCCGTTTCATCGGGAGAAGACCCCGTCGTTCATGGTCAACCCGGCGAAGCAAATCTTTCACTGTTTTGGCTGCGGGGTGGGAGGCAATGTGTTCAGCTTTTTGATGCAGCACGACCGGCTCAGCTTTCCCGAGGCGGTGCGCCAGCTCGCCGACCATGCCGGGGTCAGCCTGCCCGAGCCCTCGGAGCAGGGCAAGAGCGAATCGACGAAGCCGCTGGCTGAGCTGCTCGCGCAGACGTGCGAATATTTCGAGCGGCTGCTGCAGCATCCGCAGCATGGCCAGACCGCGCGGGCCTATCTGGCGAAGCGGGGAGTGACGGAGCCCACCCAGCGCGCGTTTCGTTTGGGGGTGGCCCCCTCCGGTTGGCGGGGCCTGCTGACCGCGGCGGAAAAGCGCGGGGTGACACAGCCGCTGCTGGAGGCCTCCGGTCTCATCGTCAAGGGCCCCAAGGGCACGTATGATCGGTTTCGCGATCGGTTGATCTTTCCCATCATGGATGTTCGAGGGCGCATCGTCGGGTTCGGGGGCCGCAGTTTGGACGCCCAGGAACCCAAATACCTGAATAGTCCGGAGACGGCGCTCTATCGCAAGGGGCAGCACCTGTTTGGATTGGCTCAAGCGAAGGAGGCCATCCTGCGGGAGCAAACCGCGGTGCTGGTCGAAGGCTATTTTGACTGCGTGCTGCTCGCACAGGAAGGGATCGCGCATGTGGTCTCGCCCTTAGGCACGGCGCTGACCGTCGAGCAGGCCGCATTGCTGAAACGGTATGCGCCGCGCGCGATCTTGGCGTTTGATCCGGATGCCGCCGGCGAAACCGCGACGCTGCGGGGCATCGACGTGCTGGTGGAGCAGGGGCTTGAGGTGCGCATCGCGCGCCTGCCCGCCGGGGTGGATCCGGATGAGTGCCTGCGCTCCATGGGACGGCCGGCCTTTGAGGCCCTCTTGGCGCGCAGTATGAGCGTCTTTGACATGCTGATTGAGACGGCGATCAGCCGGTGCGACGTCGATCATATTGAAGGCAAGGTGCAGGCCGCGCAATTCGTGCTGCCGACGATTGCCAAGGTGCCTGACGCGATGCTGCGCAGCGAGTATCTGCGGCTGCTGGCGGAGCGCCTCGCCCTGGATGAGTCGGCGGTGGCGACGGAATTAGCCAAGAGCGGGCGTCGCCTCGCCGCATCCCTCCGGATGACGGAGCCAGAACGCCAGCCGGCGGCAAGCCGCCGCGACCGCAGCATGGCGACAGGAGCCGAACAGCTCTTGACCGCGCTGATTATCGAGGAGCCGCAGCGCCTGTCCGCCTTGCAAGGGCGGCTGTCATTGGAGGAGATCCGCGATGCCGCGCTGCGGCGCATCCTCATCCAGGTGAGCGATATGATGAGCGCGTCAGGCCAGGCCACCGCGGCCCAAGTGATGTCCCGGTTGACCGACGCCGAGGAGCAGAGCATCGTGGCCATGCTCGTGGAGCTCGCGCAGACCACCGCGTCAAAAGAGGGCGCGCTGGAGGAATGCATCCGCCGCATCGGGGCTAAAACCAAGCAGCAGCGCATCGAACGGCTGCAAGAGCAGCTGCGGTCAGCGGAAGCCTCCGGGCGGCATGAGACGGTGCAGCAGTTATTGAGCCAAGTGCAGGAGCTGGTCCATCACGAGGAGGAGCGATAATGGCTGAACCCTTGAAACGGAAGCCCATCAGCGAGCGGTTGGCGCACGTCCTCATGGTTGGGCGTGATAAGGGCCGCCTCACCTATGATGAGCTGAATAACCTGCTGCCGGAGGATGTGGCGTCTCCGGAGGAAATGGATGAATTGCTGGCCCTGCTCGGCAAGGAGCATATCGAGATTGTCGAGAAGCCAAGCCGCAGCAGCGCTCCGGCACCCGCCTCCAGGCTGGAAGAGCGGGAAGAAAAAGAGCAGCGGGAAGAAGAGGCGGCCGAGGTTGTCGAGGTGGGGCAGCTCGATGATCCGGTGAAGATGTACTTGCGCCAGATGGGGCAGATTCCGCTGCTGACGAGGGAGCAAGAATTGACGTTGGCGAAGAAGATCGAAGCGGCGGAATTGGCGTACCGCGATGCGGTTTTGCGGCAGCCGTCCGTCCGGCGGGAGCTGTTGCGTTTGACCGGCCTGCTAATTGAGGGGGAGCTGAACCCGGAGGAGTACTCCAAGGACGACCCCAACTTGAAGCGGGAGGATCTCGTCGCCCAGTTGGCGGTCTTGCGCCGCCAGCTGAAGAAGGCGCACAGCAAAAAGCACCTCCGCAAAGTGTTCGAGCGCTATCACCTCACCATTCAGGCGATCGAGTGGATGGTGGAGCAGCTCACGCGCTACCTGCGCGGGGTCGAGACCTGCGATCGCCAATTGGCGCAATTGAAGCGCGTCAAAGGCTCCGGATCATCCTCGAGGACGCGCGAGCTGTGCCGGCGGCGGCTGGAGCTGCTGCGCAAGCTGGGCGGCTCGGCCGAGTCGACGCGCTTGGTCATCAAAGACATTGAGCAGAAAGAGGCGGACTACACCAAAGCCAAAAAAGCCTTGGTGGAGGCGAACCTGCGGCTCGTGGTCAGCATCGCCAAGAAATACACGAATCGCGGGTTGTCCTTCCTGGATCTGATTCAGGAGGGGAATATCGGGTTGATGAAGGCGGTGGAGAAATTCGAGTACCAGCGGGGTTACAAGTTCTCCACCTACGCCACCTGGTGGATCCGCCAGGCGATCACGCGCTCGATCGCCGATCAGGCGCGGACCATCCGCATCCCGGTGCACATGACGGAGACGATCAACAAGCTCATCCGCGTCTCTCGCGCCATTGTGCAAGAGACCGGCCGCGAGCCGGCGCCCGAGGAGATCGCGCGCGCGACTGGCATTCCTGTGGAGAAAGTGCGCGGGATCTTCAAGATCGCCCAAGAGCCCATTTCGCTGCAAACACCGATCGGCGAAGACGGCGACACGCACTTCGGGGATTTCATCGAGGATAAGCGCGCCATTTCCCCGGCGAACGCCACGGCCTACAGCATGCTGAAGGAGCAGATCGGCGATGTGCTGGTGTCGCTCTCCGAGCGGGAGCGGCAGGTGCTGCTGCTGCGCTTCGGGCTGCAGGATGGCTCGCCGCGCACGCTGGAAGAGGTGGGGCAGATGTTCAACGTGACCCGCGAGCGCGTGCGGCAGATCGAGGCGAAGGCCCTGCGCAAGCTGCGCCACCCGACCCGCAGCCGCCGCCTGCGCAACTTCCTGGAGTTGACCTTTTCCTCCCAGGACAAATCCCAACCCGTCTAAGCAGGCGGCGACGGGCCGGTAGCTCAGTGGCAGAGCAGGTGGCTCATAACCACTTGGTCGGAGGTTCGATTCCTCCACGGCCCACCTCTGATTCTGACACCTCCTCTGATTCTGCTATCCACCTCGCCATTTGTGCGCTAAAATAAAAGTTTAGACCTTAGGGCGCATAGCTCAGCTGGTTAGAGCGCTACCCTCACATGGTAGAGGTCAGAGGTTCAAATCCTCTTGCGCCCACCACGTAGAGTGCCATGCCCGACCAACTGGAGTCGCTCAAAAAGTTGCAAGCCATCGACGCGCAGCTGTATCAGCTGAAGCGGCAGCAGGTCGAGAAGCCGAAGGAGCTTGAGCGCGTGGCGGCTGCGGTGGCTGCCGAAGAGGCGAAGCTGGCCGCCGCCACTGAGCGGATGAAGTCGCTGCAGCTTGCGCAGAAAGAGAAGGAGCTGGATCTGCAGACGCGCGAGGCCAATGTCAAAAAGCTTCAAGGGCAGCTCTTTCAGCTGAAGACCAACAAAGAATACGCGGCGATGCAGCGGGAAATCGACGCGCACAAGGCCGACAACTCGGTGCTGGAGGAAGACATCATTAAGCTCTTCGACGCCATTGAGCAGGCGACGAAGGAGCGTCAGACCGAGCACGCGCGCGTGGTCCAGGAGCAGGCGCGCTTGGCGAAGGAGCGGCAGCGCATCGAAGAAGACCTGGCGATCATCGCCGATTCGATCGGCAAGCTGGAGCGGCAGCGCGAGGCGGCTTTGCCGGACGTGCCGAAGGCGGCGTTGGACGTCTACGAACGGGTGCTCGTGCTGCGACACGGATTAGCGCTGGTGTCCTTGGTCAATGATGCGTGCGGGGGGTGCCACCGGCGGATGCCGCCGCAGGTCGTGAACGAGGTCTACTTGAAAGCGAAGCTCGTCACATGCGAAAGTTGCAATCGCATTCTCTTTTTTGATGAAGCGCATTCGAAGCTGTGAGATCTTGATCGATGGTGCTAGCCGCGGCAACCCCGGCCCGGCTGGCATCGGCGCCGTGTGTTACGACGGCAACGGCGAGCCGGCATGGCAGCTGTCACAATTTCTCGGGCCAACGACCAATAACGTCGCCGAATATCTCGCCCTGGTGTATGCGCTGCAAGAGGCGCTGAAGCGCGGGCAGACCTCGGTGGTGGTCAAGACAGATAGCGAACTGCTGGCCAGGCAGCTGTCCGGTCAGTATCGCGTGAAAGATCCGTGGTTGAAAATTCTGCACGACCTGGTGAGGCATTTGCGCGAAGGCTTCGAGCACTGTGCTGTGCAGCATGTGCCGCGCGAGCACAACCGCCAGGCGGATCGGCTCGCTGGGGCAGCCGCAGACCGCGTTCATTGACACCGCAGTCGACAGAGGCTAGATGGTCGCCTCGCCACGAATCGTGGCGGGGAGGAAAGTCCGAGCTCCATAGGGCAGCGTAAAGGGGTAACCCCCCTTCCTCTAGCAATAGGGCGGATTAGAGCCACAGAGACGAGTAGGGTCGTCATGGGGCCAGACACCGCAAGGTATCTGGCCTTTAGATCCGAGGTGAAACGCGGCAATCTCTACGCGGAGCAAGGCCAAAGATCCTAACACCCCGCCGTGAGCAATCACTGGCGGGGATACGGTTGCCCGCCAAACAGGTTAGGGAGGTAGGCCGCAAGAGCCCTGCCGCAAGGCAAGGCCCAGATGGATGACCATTGCTCCGAAGCTCCCCTGCGAAAGCTGGGGAGCGAAGGAGAACAGAACTCGGCTTATCGGCCCCTGGCGGCTGCGGTGTCACTCTCCTTCGCCGGAAAGGAAGGAGAGTATTGCTGCGAAGCCGTGGCGTTAAGACCACGGCGAAGCAGAAGTGCTTGACGACGACGATGTTCCAGCGTATGATAGAACGTTACTTGCGAGCGAAAAGAAGAGAGAATGTGAAGGAGCACGGATGAGTTCGACGACCACGGTGAAGCCTGTGATCCAGAAGTTCCGCGTGCATGAGCGCGACACCGGCTCGCCCCAAGTGCAAATTGCGCTGCTGACCGAGCGGATCACCAGTCTCACCTCGCACATCACGACGCATCAACGGGATTTCAACTCCCGCCGAGGGCTGCTGATCATGGTCGGCCGGCGCCGCCGGCTGCTGGAGTATCTCAAGCGCCATGACGAGGACGCCTATCGCAAGATCCTTGAAGCCCTCAGCCTCCGCAAATGACCCCTCGGCTCGCCCCATGTTGAAAGTCTCCACACAACTCGGAACGTCAACGCTCTCGTTTGAAACCGGCGCTTGGGCGCGGCAGGCCGACGGGTCGGTCGTGATCCAGCAAGGGGGCACCGTCGTGCTGGTGACGGCGGTGGCGAGCGAACTTCCTCGCGAAGCCCTTGGTATGGTGCCCTTAACGTGCGATTACCGCGAGAAGACCTACGCCGCCGGCAAGATCCCCGGCGGGTTTTTTAAGCGAGAGGGGCGGCCCACCGAAAAGGAAATTCTGACCTCCCGCCTGATCGACCGTCCGATCCGTCCGCTGTTTCCCAACGGGTTCTTGCATGAGCTGCAAGTGATGGCGGCGGTCCTCTCCTCCGACGGGGAATATGATCCTGATGTGCTTGCGGTGGCGGGAGCCTCGTGCGCGTTGCGGCTCTCCTCGATCCCGTTTCCCGATGCGTTGGGTGCCCTCCGCGTCGGGCTCATCGACGGCCGCTTGGTGGTGAATCCGACCTATCAGGAGCTCGCACAGAGCTCGATTGATTTGGTGGTGGCCGGAACGCGCCACGGCATCACCATGATCGAATCCGGAATGAAAGAAGTGCCCGAGCAGCAAGTGGTGGAGGCGATCGCCTTCGGCGCGCAGCATCTGAAAACGGTCATCGCGATGCAAGAGGAATTGGTGGCGAAAGCCGGCAAGCCGAAGAACCCGGCGTTTCAGATCGCTCAACCCTCGCCCGAGCTGCTGGAGCAGGTGCGCTCCGCCGCGCGGACGGCGCTGGCGGCGATCAACGAGCCGAAGAAGAAGCACGAGCGGCATGAGGCGCTTGCGGCGCTGAAGCAGCGCGTGACGGAGCAACTGACCGCCGGCGGCGCGATCACCGCGGATCAGGTGGCGGCGGCCTTTGAGATCGTGGATCACGATGAAGCGCGCCGGGCGATTCTGGATCGGAAGATCCGGATGGACGGGCGCGCGTACACCCAGCTGCGCGACATTGCCTGTCAGGTGGGGGTGCTGCCGAGGACGCACGGCTCAGGGCTCTTTACCCGGGGCGAGACGCAGAGCTTGTCGGTGGCCACACTCGGCACGAGCGATGATGAGCAGCTCATCGAAGCCCTTGAGGGCGAAAGCTACAAACGCTTCATGCTCCACTACAATTTTCCGCCGTTTAGCGTCGGCGAGGTGCGGCCGCTTCGGGGGCCCGGCCGCCGGGAAATCGGCCATGGCGCGCTCGCGGAACGGGCGATTGAGCCGATGATCCCCTCGAAAGACGAATTCCCGTACACGATCCGCGTGGTCTCCGACATCCTCGAATCAAACGGATCCTCCAGCATGGCCACGGTGTGCGCCGGAACGCTCTCCTTGATGGATGCCGGGGTGCCGATCAAGGCCGCGGTCAGCGGTGTGGCGATGGGGCTGGTGAAGGAGGGGGCCGAGGTCGCGATTCTCACCGATATCTCCGGCCTTGAGGATCATGTCGGCGATATGGATTTCAAGGTGGCCGGCACCCGATTGGGCACGACGGCGGTGCAGGTGGATGTGAAAATCCGCGAGGGGTTGAGCGTTGAGCTCATCAACAAGATTTTGGCGCAGGCGCACCCGGCCCGCATGGCGGTGCTCGATCTGATGGCCGGCGCCATCGAGAAGCCGCGGACAGAGCTCTCCGCCTACGCGCCGCGGATCACCACGATCAAAATCAATCCGGAGCGCATCCGCGATGTCATCGGCTCCGGCGGCCGGACGATCCGCAAGATCATTGAAGAGACGGGTGCCGAAATCAACGTTGAGGATGACGGCAGCGTGGTGGTGGCCTCCAACGACGCGGAAAAATCAGCGCGCGCGATTGAAATTATCCGCACCCTGACCGAAGACGTCGAAGTCGGCAAGATCTACAAAGCCAAGGTCAAGCGCATCATGAACTTTGGCGCCTTTTGCGAGATCTTGCCTGGGAAAGAAGGCCTGGTGCATGTGTCTGAGCTGGCCGAGAAGTACGTGAATAAAGTTGAAGACGTGGTGAAACTCGGCGATGAGTTTCCCGTGAAAGTGATTGAGATCGACGAGCAGGGGCGCATCAACCTCTCCCGCAAGCGCGCCCTGCCGCAAGACGGATCGAAATCCGAGGAAGCTGATTCCCGCGGATAGCCGCGAACTCCATGGAACGACGGGCAGGACACTCTCCAGTCCCGCGGCAGTGGCCGGCCAAAGTCGGCAGCGCGCTTTTCGCCTCAGCCGGCGTATTTTTAACCCTCGCGTTTCTCACCTTCACACCCGCCGATAGCGCGTTCTTCAGCTTTCCGCCGAATAGTCCGCCGGGCAATCTTGGCGGCGCCCTCGGGGCGTGGCTCGCGGCCATCGGCCGCGGCGGATTCGGCCTGGCGGCGTATCTGCTGGGAGCGCTCTGTTGGCTTTGGGCTGCGGCGCTATGGCAAGGGCGCGGAGAGCCGATGCACAAGGTGTCCATGACCCTCGGCGCCCTCTGCCTGCTGGCCAGCGCGGCGACGCTGCTGGCCTTGATCGGACCCCAGGGTGAGGCGCAAGCGCATCGTGGCGGCATGGTGGGATTGCTGCTCGCACAGGCCGGAGCCTATTACTTGGGCGCCGTCGGGACGATGTTGACGGCCTCCTGCGTGGCCTTGATTGCGTGGGTGGTGGTCTCCGGACATGGAGCAGGCTGGGGGATTTGGCGGCGCATCTGGGGCGCGCTGGCCCAAGGCCTGCGCCGGCCTGAGCCATCGCCGTCGGCGTCCCCGGCACCCCGGCTCTCCTCGGACGCCAGCCGTCTGCGCGCGCGCCAACCTCAGCGTGAGCGCGACCGCGAGCCTCGCGAGGATCCCCAGCCGCTGACACGAGCGCTTGACTCGCCCCGCGCGCGGATCCGCTCGACGGTGGAGCCAACGTCCAACGCCATTCCAATCCCCCCCCGACGACAAGCCCCAGGCGGTTTTCAGCTGCCGCCGCATCAATTGCTCACGAACCCGCCGCCGGTCGCCGAACGGCAGATCAATGAAGATGTGGCGCGCAACGCCCGCATCTTGGAAGAAACCTTGCGGGAATTCGGGATTGAAGCGACCGTGGTGAACATCGACCGCGGCCCGACGGTGACGCGGTATGAGCTGACCCCGGCACCCGGCGTGAAACTGACGAAGATCGTCTCGCTGTCGGATGATATCGCGCTCGTGATGAAGGCCGCCAGCTGCCATGTCGTCGCCCCGATCCCGGGCAAGGGCACGGTCGGCGTCGACGTCCCCAACACCAAGACGACGACGGTCTACCTCAAGGAGATCATCGGCGCGCAGGAGTTCGCCGGCAACCCTTCGCCGATTGCGCTGCCGATCGGCCAAGATGTGTCGGGCCACGCCCTCGTGACCGACTTGCGCGAGTGCCCGCATCTGCTGATCGCCGGAGCCACGGGGTCCGGCAAGACGGTGTGTCTTAACAGCTTGCTCCTTGGCATGCTGACGCGTGCGAGCCCGGAGCAGGTTCGGTTTCTCATGATCGATCCGAAAATGGTGGAGCTGGCGATGTTCAACAGCATCCCGCACCTCATCGCCCCGGTCGTCACGAATGCCAAGAAAGCGTCGGTGGCGCTCCACTGGGCCGTCGATGAAATGGAGCGCCGCTACCAATTGCTGGCGAAGGCCGGCGTGCGCAACATCGACATGTACAATAAGAAGCGGGTGACTGGAACGGGGGCTCCGCCGCCTTCGCCGCAACCGGCAGAGCCCTCAGCGGGAGAAGACGAGGGTCCTGTGGACGACGGCCGCCCGCTGCCGTATCTCGTGATCGTGGTTGATGAATTGGCTGATCTGATGATGATCGCGGCCCAGGATGTCGAAGGCGCGATTACGCGCCTGGCCCAGCTCTCGAGGGCCGTTGGGCTGCACATGATTCTTGCCACCCAGCGCCCGTCAGTCGATGTCATCACCGGGGTGATCAAGGCGAACTTCCCGGCGCGCATCGCGTTTCAGGTGGCCTCGAAAGTGGACTCGCGCACGATCCTCGATGCCAATGGCGCGGACAAATTGCTGGGCCGCGGCGACCTCTTGTTCCTGAAGCCCGGGAGTGCCAAGCCGGTGCGGGCCCAAGGGGCGTTTGTGACCGATGCGGAAATTGAACAGATCACTTCCTTCTTGAAACAGCAGGGGGCACCGGCGTATGATGTGCGATTGATGGAGCGCGAGCGCCAGCCGGAAGGTAGCGGCCCGATGGGGGAGAAGGACGAACTCTATGAGCAAGCCAAGTCGCTCGTGCTGGACACCGGGCAAGCCTCCACATCGCTGCTGCAGCGCCGCCTGCGGCTCGGGTATGGCCGGGCCGCGCGGATCTTGGATTTGATGGAGCAGGAAGGCCTGGTTGGCCCTCCGCAAGGCAGCCGTCCCCGGGAAGTCCTTGTGACGCGTGAAGCCCTCAAACAATCGGCGGGAACCCCGAATGAGTAGCGTCGGAGAGCAGCTTCGGCAGGCGCGTGAGCAACTGAAGCGATCGCATAGCGACGTGACGAAAGACACGAAAATCCAACCCTGGGTGCTTGAGGCCATTGAAGAAGATCGCTTGCCGCAGTTGATGAGCCCGATCTACGTCAAGGGATTCCTCACGTCGTACGCGCGGTATCTGCATCTTGAGCCGGAGCCGCTGCTCGCGGGCGTGACGTGGCCGACTCCGGAGCCTGGGATCCAGCAGACGCTGCCGCCTCCCGCGGCCGTCGTCACGGTCTCATGGCGCGAGCTCTGGTCCGTTCCGCTGGTCCGTCATGTCGCGACGGCAGCGGCGCTGAGCGCTGCGGTGCTGCTGGTCGTGGCCGCGATCAGACCGGCGCGCCGGTGGATGGCTCGGCTGCCGATGCCGAGCATTGGCGCGGCTAAGACGGCGAGCCTCACGTCAGGCGATCGCATCCCTAAACTGCCCGAGCTGCCGACCCTGACACTGTTGGCGACCCAGCCGCTTGAGCTCCACATGACCGCGCTTCGCACGACCTGGATCACCGTGCGGGCCGACGGCAAGCTCCTGGCTCAGCAGCGCCTCCTCCGAGGCGCGAAGGAGCAGTGGAGTGCCAGAAAAGAGCTCGAGCTCATCATCGCGCAGCCGGCCGATGTCGAAGTGACACTCAACGGCCAGTCCATCAGCCCGTTTGCGCTCGCCCATCGCGGACGCCTGCTCATCACACATCGCGGCGTTACGCAACTGCGCAGCGATTTGCGCTGACAGGCGCTTGCCTCGTCTCATGAAACCGCTTCCTATCGTCTCCCCGACTGTCAGCATGATCAGCCTCGGCTGTCCCCGCACGTTGGTGGATTCTGAGTTGCTGCTCGGCCGGCTGAAGCAGCAGGGATTCACCGTGGCGGATGCCGCCGAAGGCTCTGACGTCGTCATGATTAATACCTGCAGTTTCGTGCAAGACGCGATCAAGGAGTCGATCGACACGGTGCTGCAGGCGGTGGAGTTAAAAAAACAGGGCAAGATCAAAGCGGTGGTGGTCGCCGGCTGCCTGGTGCAGCGGTTCAAGCAGGAGCTCATCAAGGAGCTGCCCGACGTCGATGGCTTCATCGGCGTCGATGGCTTCGGCGACATCGAAACCGTGGTGCAGCGCGCGTTACAAGGCCAGCCATCGCAGCGCGTGCGGCCGCGGCCCCAGGTGCCGCATCGGGATATCCGTGTCGCGCGAGTCCCGCTGACGCCGACGCATTACGCCTATCTGAAAATCTCCGAAGGCTGCCTCAAAGGCTGCAGCTTTTGCATCATTCCGAAGATCAAGGGGCCGCTTTCCAGTCGGCCGATTGACGCGGTCGTGGAAGAGGCCACGCAACTTGTCGAAGAGCGGGGCATCACGGAGTTGGTCGTCGTTGGCCAGGATACCTCGGATTACGGTGTGGATCTCTACCATCGGCCGCGCATCGCCGAGCTGATGTCGGCACTGGCGAAGATCAGCGGCGTGCGGTGGATCCGGCTGCTCTACTGCCATCCGCGCGGCATCTCTCGCGAGCTGATCCAGACGATCCGCGATGAGCCGACGATCTGCAAATATCTGGACTCAGCGATCGAGCATGCGGATGATCTAATGCTCGCACGGATGAATCGCCAGATGACGCAGGCCCAGCTGCGCGAGACGATTCAGCGGCTGAGGCAAGAGATCCCCGGCATGGCGCTGCGCACGTCCGTGATCGTGGGATTTCCTGGCGAAACCGAGGCGGCGTTCCAGCGTCTCTTGGAATTCTTGCGCGAGGTGAAGTTTGAGCGGCTCGGCGCCTTCACCTATTCCAACGAAGAGGGCAGCGCCGCGTTTCGTTATCCGGAGCAGGTGCCGCAAGAGGACGCGAAGCGCCGGTTCGATCAGCTGATGCAGCTGCAGCAGGAGATTGCGGCAGAGGTCACGGCGCGGGCCGTCGGCACGACCTGCGAGGTGATCATCGATGAACGCGATGCGGAGGATGCCACCCAATATCTCGGGCGCACGAGCGCAGATGCTCCGGAGGTTGACGGTCTTGTCTATGTCCGCAGCGCCGCACCGCTGGCGCCCGGCGATCTTATCCGCGTGCAGATCACCGAGAGCTTGGAGTATGACCTCATCGGAGTTGCTACTTCCATCTCCCAGCGATGACGCTGCCCACCAAACTTACTCTTGCTCGGATTCTGCTGACGTTCCTCATCATGGCGCTGATCTTTGCGCCAGGGGTGGCGGCGAAGTCCGTTGCCTTGGCCTGCTTTCTTCTGGCGAGCCTGACGGATTGGCTGGATGGCTGGCTCGCGCGACGGCGGCGTCAAACCAGCCCGCTCGGAGCGTTGCTGGATCCTATTGCGGATAAAATCCTCGTGCTTGGCCTGCTGCTGTCGTTTGTCCAGTTAGGGCTTGTCCAGGCCTGGATGGTGCTGCTGATCGCCCTGCGCGAGTTTGTGATTACCGGCTTGCGGCTGGTCGCGGCGAACCGGCAGATCGTGCTGCCCGCGGAGAAAGCCGGCAAGCACAAGACGGTGTCGCAAATGGTGGCGATCGGCATCGTGCTGCTCGCGTTGATCCTTCAAGAGCGATCGGCCGCGCAGGTCTGGCGGCGCGAGCTGATTCACGCGAGCATGTGGGTTGCGCTCATCCTGACGGTGATTTCCGGAGCCAGCTTCTGCTGGCGCCACCGGGCAGTATTGAGAGAAACTATTGGACACTAGCACACAGCACACAGCACACAGTAGACGTTGATGAATATTCGATCAGCGGCCGTCTTTCTGGCAACGATAGGGGGTCTTGGAAAAATCCGCTGGGCGCCAGGGACGTGGGGAAGTCTCGCGGGAGTCGTTGTGGGGTTTATCGTGAGAGGGATAGCATGGCAATGGACATGGACCTTGTTGCTGTTGGTGGGGTTTTTAGTTATCGCATTTATTCTGTGTGCCATAGTCTGCACAATTGCAGAACGTGAAATTGGTCTCCACGATGCACCAGCCATCATTCTTGATGAAGTGTGGGCTATGGCCGCGGTTGTAATCCTCGGCCCATGGTGGACGCTTGCCTCTTGGTATTGGTTTGTGGGAGCTTTTCTTCTGTTTCGCGCATTCGATATCCTAAAGCCATTTCCTTTAAATTGGCTCGAGCGATTACCTGGCGGCTGGGGCATTATGGCTGATGATCTAGGAGCAGCAGCATATACGATCACGTTCATTTGGTGCGTCATCGCGGCCATCGTCTTGTTCTTTGCTTCGCACATTCACTAAGCCAAAAGAGATCGCCCACATGCGAGCGTTTATTGGGATTGGTCTTTCAGAGGAGGCACGTGCGGCATTAACTGTGCTACAGCAGGAACTGTCGAAATCGCACGCCGATGTGAAATGGGTAGACGCTGAGCAGCTTCATGTCACACTGAAGTTTCTCGATGAGATTACCGAGGCGCAGCGGCAGCAGGTGGAAGGGTTTCTGATGAAGATCGCGCAACACACATCCGCGTTTACGATGGGCCTTCAGGAGCTCGGGGCGTTTCCGTCGCTCAACGACCCGCGCATCATTTGGGTCGGAGTCAGCGAAGGGAAGAATGACGTGATTCGGTTGGCGGACGCGATCGAAAAGGAAAGCCGAGCGTTGGGCTTAAAGAAAGAGGAGTGGCCCTATTCCGCTCATGCGACGATCGGCCGCGTGAGGTCGCCTCGTGGAAAGCATGACTTCATTGAAGGGTTGCGGAATCCGCACTGGACTCCACCGACTGCCTGGCAGGCCACGTCCGTCACCCTCTATCAGAGCGTTCTGACTTCGGCGGGTCCCACCCATTCCGTCCTCGCAGAGATTCCCTTGAGCAAATAACGTCGAAGCCAATCGAGGGCGGTCTGTGCCGCCTGCATTTTGATCGAGAGCCGATCGCCGAAGAACTGGTGGCGCTGGGTGTGGGTGCCGCGGCCATCCGACAGCCCGAGGTAGACTAACCCGACCGGTTTTTTCACGGTGCCTCCGGTAGGGCCGGCGATGCCTGTCACTGATAATCCGATGTCTGCGCCAACCAAGCGGCGCACACCCTCGGCCATCGCCGCCGCGGTTTGAGCGCTCACCGCACCCCAGCGCGTGAGCACATCCTTCGAGACGCCAAGCGGCCGGTGTTTCACCTCATTGTGATACGCCACGACCGCGCCCCGCACATACCTCGAGCTTCCTGAAATATTGGTGATCCGATCGGACACCAGCCCGCCGGTGCACGATTCGGCGATCGCCAAGGTGGTTCGTTGGCGCACCAGCAGAGCGCCAAGCACTTCTTCAAGGGTTTCATCGCCGGTGCCGTAGACATTCCGGCCGAGCCGCCCTCGCAGGCGAGATTCCAGGCGCGCCAGGGCGGTGGTGGCAGTGCTTGGGGAATTCGCGGTGGCGGTGAGCCGGATATCCACCATTCGCAGCGATGGATAGAGTCCGACCTCGATCGCGGGCGGGATGCGGAGCGCCTTCAGGATGGCTTCGATGGAGAGTTCGACGAGTCCTGCCGTTCGCAAGGTTCGGGTCTGAATAATGGTGGCACCGCCGAGCCGCGTCAATCGCGGCAGCACCGACTGCTCCATGATCGCCCGCATCTCCGAGGGCACGCCAGGCAGGGCAATCAGGGTTTGACCCTCATAGGAGAGCCACAATCCTGGGGCGGTGCCGATGGGATTGGGGAGCGCCTCGCCGCCTTGGGGAAGGTAGGCTTGCCGGAGTGCCGCGTGTTGCAGCGGTCGGTGCCTTCGGCTATAGAAGCGCTTGATGGTTGCGGCCGCCGCCGCCGAGTAAGTGAGGGGCCGCGCG
Organism: Candidatus Omnitrophota bacterium; assembly: GCA_016209275.1. Taxonomy (NCBI): domain Bacteria; kingdom Pseudomonadati; phylum Candidatus Omnitrophota; species Candidatus Omnitrophota bacterium. The sequence goes on along the minus strand of JACQWM010000013.1, from coordinate 22,760 downwards.
GTGACCCGGGAAATCAGCTCGATCGTCATATCGTCGAACGTCGGCCCCAGGCCGCCGGTGGTGATGAGCACGTCGCACTGGGCGAGCGCTTGGCGCAGCGCGCCAGCCAGCGCGTCCGGCTCATCGCTCACCACGACCTGCCGCGCGCAACGCAGGCCACGCTCCGCGAGCCGCCTGGCGAGATACGCGGCGTTGGTATTGACGGTGGCCCCGCTGGTCAGCTCCGAGCCAATCGCCAGAATCTCCGCTTGCATGGAGCCATTATACCGCAGCTTGCAGCGTGGAGCCTGTAGCTTGTATAATAAGGCGTTCAGAGTCGACAGATACGGAGGGCCGCTGCGCCCCGCCCACCGAACTATCGCACGCATCACAGGCTGAAACACGAAGGAGAACGGTCATGGCCACAGGCAAGGAGCAACAGGAGAAGGAACGGACCGATCGGCAGAAGGCGCTTGAGCTGACCCTCAGCCAAATTGAGAAGCAATTCGGCAAAGGCTCGATCATGCGGCTGGGCCAGGACACAAAATTGGACATTCCAGCCCTACCGACAGGGTCACTGGCGCTTGACCTCGCCCTGGGCATCGGCGGTGTCCCGCGCGGCCGGGTGGTGGAAATCTTCGGCCCGGAGTCCTCAGGCAAGACCACGCTGAGCCTCAGTCTGATTGTTGAGGCGCAGCGCACCGGCGGGGTGGCCGCGTTCATCGATGCGGAGCATGCGCTGGATCCCACCTACGCTAAGACGCTTGGGGTCAATCTCGATGATTTGCTGGTCTCGCAGCCCGACACCGGTGAGCAGGCGCTGGAAATCGCGGAAACGCTGGTCCGCTCCAACGCCGTCGATGTGATCGTGATAGACTCGGTCGCAGCGCTCGTCCCCCGCGCGGAAATTGAAGGCGAGATGGGCGATCAGCACGTGGGGCTGCAAGCGCGGCTGATGAGCCAAGCCCTGCGCAAGCTGACCGCGGCGATTGCCCGATCGAAAACGTGCTGCGTCTTCATCAACCAGCTGCGCGAGAAAATCGGCGTCATGTTCGGCAATCCCGAGACGACACCTGGCGGCCGCGCGCTGAAGTTCTACTCGTCGGTGCGGATCGATCTGCGCCGCATCGAGACCATTAAAGTGGGCGATCGCGCCATCGGCAATCGGGTGCGGGCGAAGGTCGTGAAGAATAAAGTGGCCGCCCCGTTCCGCCAGGCGGAGTTTGATATCCTCTTTGACGAAGGGATTTCCAAGGCGGGCGGCATTCTTGATGTGGGCGAAACCACCGCCGTCATCCAGCGGCAAGGGAGCTGGCTGTCGTGGGGGGAGACGAAGCTTGGCCAGGGGCGGGAGAGTGCGAGGCTCTTCCTGCGAGAGAATCCGAAGCTCATGAAGCAGCTGGAGGATCAGATTCGCAAGCACGACGCCCAAGAGGGCGTGAAGGAGCCGAAAGACGCTTCAAAGGCAAAAGACGTGGCGGAACCCGCAGGACAGCGGGCATAACAGGGGACAAGCAACCATGGCAGGCCGGTGGTCGAGGGCGGGGATTGGCGCGGTTGTTGTGGCAATCATCTTCGGTGTGGCGGGCGGCGGGGACCTCTGGTCCAATCCCCCGGCGAGCACGACGGCCTCCGCGGGAGGCGCTCGGAGCACCGCGCAGGCTGCCACGAGCGAAGCCGAAAACCTGCAGAACGCCTTCATGCGCATCAGCCAGCAGGTCGGGCCTGCCGTGGTCAGCATTTCGACGGAGCAAGTGGAGCAAATCCGGCAGTACTTCCGCGGGCATCCGTTCTTTGGCTTCGAGGATCCGGAAGATTTTTTCCGGCAGTTTTACGGCGAGCTGCCGGAGCGCGAATTGCGCCGGTTTGGCTTGGGCTCCGGCGTGATCATCGATGAGCGCGGGTTGATTCTGACGAATGAGCACGTGGTGGCCAACGCGGATAAGATCACGGTGACGCTGGCTGACGGGCGGGAATTTTCCGGCGAAGTGAAGGGCAAGGATCCTCGGTCGGATCTGGCGGTCATCAAGATCGATGCCAAGAATCTTCCTGTGGCGAAGCTTGGCGATTCGTCGATCGTGAGAACCGGCCAGTGGGCGATTGCCTTGGGCAACCCCTTCGGCCTGATGGGTGCCGGGCCGGCCTCGCGGGTCATCGGCTCAGAGCCGACCTTGACCGTTGGTGTGGTCAGCGCGCTGAACCGTCAGCTGCCGCGGACGACGCGCTTCGACCGGGACTATTCGGATCTCTTTCAAACTGATGCGGCGATCAATCCGGGCAACAGCGGCGGGCCGCTGCTCAACATCCAAGGGGAAGTGATCGGTATTAATGTGGCGATCCTGACGAGCTCGCGTGGCTCCGAGGGCATCGGGTTTGCCATTCCCATTAACAAGGCGAAGAACGTCCTGGATGCGCTCATCGAGGGCAAAAAGGTGGCCTACGGCTGGCTCGGCATTCAGATCCAGGATATCACGGATGACGTGGCCGACTATTATCGCTTGACCGATCGAAACGGGGTGCTGGTCTATTCCGTCCTCCGCGAGAGCCCGGCGATCAAGGCGGGCTTGCGGGACGGCGATATTATCAAGGCGATTGACGGCCAGGCGATCCGCTACTCCCGGGAGCTCATCGATCGGGTCAGCCATGCCAAGCCGGGGCAGAAGATGATCCTGGATCTGCTTCGGGACGGCGCAGCCCAGAAGCTCACCGTGGAGATTGGCGAGCGCTCAGACCTTGAACCCGGCAGCGCGGCCACATCAGAGACGGCCTGGCGCGGCTTGCAGGTGTCGAATCTCACCCCGGAGCAAGCGGAGCGATTCACGATGCCGTCTGACACGACGGGCGTGTTGGTGGTTGATGTGGAGCAAAACAGCCCGGCTGAGCAGGCGGGGCTGCGTCCCGGCGATGTGATCAATCAGGTTGGGAAATTGCCGATTGCCAATGTGAATGACTACCGCGCCGCGATTGCGCAAGAAAAAGGCGACACGCTCGTTCGGACCACCCGAGGCTACTTCGTCATCAAAGCGCGATGACGAGGCTCGCGGCCTCGGCCTTGCGGTGCGATATGCCGGGCGGCGCGTTCGATCCACCGACGAGGTGAGCCGCTATTTGAGCTCGCATGGCGTTCCGAGCCCGCAGATCCCGCGCATGGTCACTGAGTGTCGACGGCGCGGGATTCTTGATGATGGGGCGTGCGCGCGGCTGTGGGCGGATCACTGGGCGCGGGCAGGGTTCGCGTGGCGCGCGATTGCGCAGCGTCTGGCCGCCAAGGGTCTTGATGGGGCGGCCATTGACCAGGCGGCGCGTGCGGTGGGTGCAACGGATGCGGATGACGAGCGCCGCGTCGCAGCGTGGCTGGCCCTCCAGTCTGATCGGCATCATTCACCTGTTGAGCGCTTGGCTCGGCGGTTAGCCTCTAGAGGATTCACTACGGACATCATCGAGCGCGTCCTTCATGCAGAGCACTGAGCTTCGCAAGCGATTCCTGGATTTTTTCAAGGCGCGCGGCCATACGCTCAAGGAGAGCGATGCGCTGATTCCCAGCGGCGATCCGACGGTGCTCTTTACCTCCGCCGGGATGAATCAGTTTAAAGACTATTTTCTTGGCAAGCGCACCGATATCAAACGCGCAGCCTCATGCCAGATGTGCTTGCGGACGGGCGACTTGGATCATGTCGGCCGAAGTGCCAGCCACCACTCGTTCTTTGAAATGCTCGGCAACTTTTCCTTCGGCGATTACTTCAAGAAGGACGCCATCGCGTGGGCCTGGGAATTTTTGACCGGCACCACGGATTACGCCGGCACGCCAAGCCGCGATCGCGAGAAGCTCTGCCTGCCGCTTCCAAAAGAGAAATTGTGGGTCAGCATCTACGAGGAAGATGAAGAGGCGGCAGCCCTGTGGCGAGCACTGGGAGTTCCGGCGGAGCGGATCAAGCGCTTCGGCCAAGCCGAGAACTTCTGGCCGGCCAATGCGCCTACGGCGGGGCCGAATGGCCCATGCGGGCCATGCTCGGAAGTGTATTACGATCCTGAGGGGAAGATCGGCGGTCCTGCGTCGGTTGAGGTGTGGAATCTGGTCTTTACCCAGTTTGATCGGCAACCCGATGGCGCCTTGAAACCGCTGCCCAAGCCCAACATCGACACCGGCATGGGGCTGGAGCGGCTGACGCGGGTGCTCCAAGAGGTGGAAACGAACAGAAAAGTAGAAACAGACTACGACACGGACTTGTTTAACCTCATGATGCATGACATCCGTGCTTGGCCACGCGGCAAGAACGTGAAACCCGATCAGGTCGAATTTGCGGAGCGAGCCATTGCGGATCATGTGCGGGCGATCGTATTCTTGCTGGCTGAGGGGTTGCTGCCTTCGAATGATTCTCGCGGGTATGTGCTGCGGATGCTCATCCGTCGCGCACACCGGCTTGGCCGCAGCGTGCTGGATCTGAAACCAAGCAGCCCTGGGAAAAGCTGGAAATCAACAGATCCGAGATCCCAGGCATTGCTTGTTCACCTTGTTCCATCGGTCATTGCGGTGATGTCCGGCTCCCCATATGAAAAGAGCCTGAATGCTCGCCGGCAGGTCATCCAGCAGGCAATTCTGCAGGAAGAGGCGCAGTTTGTCGAGACGCTCGTCAGCGGAACATCGAAGCTGAACGAACTCATCGAGAAATTGCGCGCAACGAAGATATCCGTCATCCCTGGCGAGGAGGCTTTCAAGCTGTATGACACGTATGGGTTTCCGGTCGAGTTGACCGTTGATGTGGCTCGTGACCGAGGGTTGACGGTGGATCGGGCGGGGTTCGACGCTGCGATGAAAACCCAGCAGGAACGCTCGCGTATCGGCAGCCAGTTCGGCGGCGGGGTGTTTGTGACCGACGCCATGCAGGTTCGCTCGGCCATCCCAGCGCTGCCGCCCAAAGAGCAGCTCTTCGTGGGCTATGAGCAGCTGCAATCCGATGCGGTGATCAAAGGGTTGTGGGACGGCAAGGCGTGGGTCAATCAAGCCCGTGCTGGGCAATCCATCGGGATCGTGCTCGATCGCTCGCCGTTTTACGGCGAAGCCGGCGGCCAAGCTGGCGATACGGGAGTCATCGAAGCGCCCAAAGGAGCCGCGAAGGTTCAGCACACCCTCTGGGCGGATGATGTGCTGATCCATCACGCGACGGTGGAGCAGGGAACGCTCAGCGTCAATGACCCGGTTCGGGCGGCGGTAGATGCTGCGCGGCGTTTGAAAATCGCCCGCAGCCACACGGCAACACACTTGCTGCACTGGGCGCTGCGCAAGGTGCTCGGGCCCGATGCGGTGCAGGCCGGCTCCTCTGTGGAAGCTGAGCGCGTGCGGTTTGACTTTTCATCGCTGAAACCGCTGCAGGAAGAGCAGCGGTATGACGTGGAAACACTGGTCAACAATCGCGTTCGACTGGTTGACGATGTCAGCACCGATCAGTTGTCGCTGGAGGAAGCGAAACGACAAGGTGCGCTCGCCCTCTTCGGCGAAAAATACGGCGGCAAGGTCCGCGTGGTGACGATCGGCGATTATTCGAAAGAGCTCTGCGGCGGCACGCATGTGCCGCACACCGGGTTTGTCGGCGCGTTGATGATCGTCGGGGAAAGCTCCATCGCCGCCGGCACGCGCCGCGTTGAAGCGCTGGTCGGCGAGGCGGCCTCGGCCTATGAAGCCAAACACCGCCGCGTGTTGTACGAGGCGGCCAAGCGGCTGGGCCGGCCGGCGCATGACGTGGTGGCCGGCCTTGAAGAGCTGCTTGAGCAGATCAAGACGCTTGAGCATGCGCGGAAAAACTTGCAGCACGAATTGGCCAAGGTGCAGGCGGCTCGCTACATTGCCGAGGGCAAGAAGCTCAATGGTGTGACACTCGTGACGTCAACAATCAAGCAAGCGGATCGAGAGCTGCTGGCCGTGCTGGCCGATGCGATCCGAGGAACGATGGGGCGCGAAGGGGTCGTGATCTTAGCGTCTTCCAACGGTTCATCCGAGGCGGCGCTGGTCATGGCCGTGACGAGCGATCTGACGTCCAAGATTCATGCCGGGCAGATGCTCAAAACCATTGCGCCGCTCACACAGGGCAGCGGCGGCGGCCGTCCGGAGTTCGCCCAAGCCGGCGGCAAGGATCCCTCCGGGATCCCGGCGGCGTTGCAACGAGCGGAAGAACTGATACGAGCAGCGTTGGCATGAAACTCATCTCGACGAACAGCCAGGAGTGGCAAAAATTGTGCGCGCGACTGACCGTGCGAAAACGAAAGCTTGAAGAACGCGTGCGGCAGATCATCGATGCGGTGTACGACGGCGGGGATGAGGCGCTGCTGCGTTTGACGCGCAAGTTCGACAAGGTCAAGCTCGCACCCAGACAACTCCGCGTCACCGAAGCGGAAATTTCCGGCGCGTTTCAGCATTTGGACCCGAAGTTTGCGCTGCAGCTGAAGAGCGCGATTCAAAACGTCAATGCCTTCTACAGCCGGCCGCGGCTCAAACCCGTTCGCGCCATCGATGGCGATGGCGTAGTACTCAGCGAGAAGTTTGATCCGCTGGAGCGGGTCGGGGTCTACATCCCCGGCGGCACCGCGAGCCTCGTGTCGACGGTCTACATGACGGTGATTCCAGCGCGCAAGGCCGGGGTCAAGCGCCTCATTCTGGCCACACCGCCGCGCAGGGATGGCGCCGTTGATCCGCACATCCTGGCGGTCGCCAGCTTGCTCGACGTCGATGAAGTCTATCGGATGGGCGGAGCCCAGGCCATTGCGGCCATGGCCTTCGGCACGAAGACGATCCCGAAGGTGGATAAGATCGTCGGCCCGGGCAACGCCTATGTGGCCGAAGCCAAACGGCAGCTCTTCGGGTACATCGACATTGATACGATCGCCGGCCCGTCGGAAATTGCGGTGATCGCGGATCGGTACGCGAACCCCGACTATGTGCTCGCAGATTTGATGGGCGAAACCGAGCATGCCGGCGGCATCGGCTTTTTGGTGACCACATCCAGAGCGTTGGCGAAGCTATCACGCAAGCAGATTCCCGGCGGCTACTGCATGAAAGTGAAGAATCTTGATGAGGCGGTGGCGGTGGCGAATCAGCTGGCCCCGGAGCATCTGGAGCTCATGGTGCGCTCGCCGCAGAAATTGGCCAAGCGGATCACTGCCGCCGGCGCGATATTCCTCGGACCGTACTCGCCAGTGACCGTGGGTGACTACGTCGCCGGGCCAAGCCACGTGCTGCCGACCGGCGGGGCGGCTCGGGTGTTTTCCGGCTTAGGCATCGATGATTTCACGCGCCGCACCCACATCATTTCCTATACGAAGAAGGCGTTGGAACGCATGCGAGAGCCGCTGGAGCGCCTGACGGCCGTCGAAGGTCTGCCTCGCCATTTTGATGCCGTCAAAGTGCGACTAACCTAAAGGCTTGGAAAATGATGAGACGAGCGACCGTCACAAGAAAAAGCAAAGAAACCAATATCGCCGCAACAGTGAATTTGGACGGCGCGGGGAAAACGTCGGTCAGAACCGGGATCCCGTTTCTTGATCACATGCTCACGCTGCTGGGAACGCACGGCCTGATGGATCTTACCCTCAAAGCGACGGGAGATTTGGACATCGATCTGCACCACACCAATGAGGATATTGGCTTAGTGCTCGGGCAGGTGTTGGACACAGCACTCGGCGACCGCAAAGGCATTACGCGATTCGGCGTGTCCTATGTGCCGATGGATGAGGCATTGGCGCGCGTGGTGCTGGATATCTCCGGCCGCCCGAAGCTGATTCTGCGCGATGCGCGGGGGAAGAACCTCGCGCGCAGCTTTGCGTCAAAAAGTACCGCGTACACATGGGGCGATGTCGAACACTTTTTGGAGTCGCTGGTGCGCAAGTCCAATATCACGCTGCACATCGATGTGCTCGCCGGCTCTGACTTCCACCACACCTGCGAGGCGGTCTTTAAGGCATTGGGCCGGGCGCTGGAGCAAGCGACGCGCATCCACCCCCGCGTCAAAGGCGTGCCATCCTCGAAAGGCCGACTATAAGAACTGTGGCCCCGTGGCCAGGTGACCAAGTGGCCACAAGCCACTTGGCCACTCGGTCACTGGGCTACTTGGTCACAACAGTAGATGATTGTCATCGTCGATTACGGCATGGGGAATCTGCGGAGCGTTTCCAAAGCGTTGGAGTCGCTGGGGGCCGAGGTGCGCGTGTCGAGTTTACCCGAGGATGTGGGGCGCGCCGAGAAAGTGATTCTGCCCGGCGTGGGTGCTTTTCCCGCCGCCATGCGCGAGCTCGCCGCCCGAAGGTTGATTGAGCCGATCAAAGTCGCCATTGAGTCTGGCAAGCCATATCTTGGCATCTGCCTCGGGCTTCAACTGTTATTCGAATATGGCGAAGAGGGGGAAGGAGCCGCCGGATTCGGTGTGCTGAAGGGAAGAGTGAGGCGGTTCGCTTTTGATTCCGCACTCCGCACTCCGCACTCCGCATTGAAAATCCCCCACATGGGGTGGAATCAAATCAGCACACAGCATCCACCACACGGCGTGGCGGACCCGCCAAGCAGGGTGGCGGGCACAGCACACAGCACACAGACATGCCCGTTGCTCACCAATATCCCGGACAGCAGTTTCTTCTACTTCGTGCACTCGTACTACGGTGATCCTGTCGATCGGTCGGTCATCGCCGGCGAGACAGAGTATGGCAGCCGTTTCGCCTCCATGGTGTGGCGCAAGAATCTCTATGCGACCCAATTCCACCCGGAGAAAAGCCAGGCGGTCGGTCTCCAACTGCTTAAAAATTTCATCAGCTTATAATGCGACTCTCGACTCATGACCCACGACACATGACTAACGCGCGGTTTTAGTCATGGGTCGTGAGTCATGTGTCATGTGTCGAACTTAACCATGATTATTTTACCTGCTATTGATCTACTTGACGGCCACGTCGTGCGCTTAGCCCAAGGCAAGCGCGACGACGTGACGGTGTATTCCAAGGATCCGGTTGAGATCGCCCGGCGCTGGGCCGAGGCCGGTGCCATATGGCTCCATGTGGTTGATCTCAACGGGGCGTTCGACGGCACATATATCAATCTGCCATTTGCGCGCCGTGTGATTGAAGCGTGCGGCATCCATGTCGAACTCAGCGGTGGCATTCGCACGAAGCAAACATTGGACAACGCGATCGAGATCGGCGCGTCCCGGGTGGTGCTTGGCACCAAGGCGTGCGAGGATCCCACGTTCGTGGAGGACGCGGTGAAACGATACGGGGCGAAGATCGCTGTGGCCATCGACGCCAAAGCCGGCCAAGTCGTCTCGCGCGGCTGGGTCTCCTCGACGAACCTGACCCCCAGGGCGCTGGCGTCCAGCATCCTGAAACTAGGTGTGCAGACGCTGATTTGCACGGACGTCAGCCGCGACGGCATGCTGCAAGGCCCGAACACGACATTGCTCAGAGAAGTGTTGGATGCGGGTGCTAAGCAGTTGATTGCCTCAGGGGGCATTGCCTCGCTGGAGGATCTGAAGATCCTGAAGCAACTCGAGCCGTCCGGTGTTGTCGGCGCCATCATCGGCAAAGCGTTGTACGAAGGCAAGATCAATCTGAAACAAGCGATCGAGGAGCTCAGCACATAGCAAATAGCAGATAGCAAATAGAAAATGCGACTTGCTATCTGCTATCTGCTATCTGCTATCTGCTATGCTAGCCAAACGCATTATCCCATGTCTTGACGTCGACAAGGGCCGGGTGGTGAAGGGCATCAAATTCGTGAGTATCCGGGATGCCGGTGATCCGGTCGAAGCCGCCAAGGCATACAACGACGCCGGCGCGGATGAGCTGGTCTTCCTTGACATCACGGCCAGCCACGAGGCGCGTCCGATCATTTTGGATGTCGTGGAGCGGACCGCAGCGGTGGCGTTCATGCCGCTGACTGTGGGCGGCGGCATTCGGACCATCGAGGACATCCGTGCGCTGCTGAACGCCGGCGCGGACAAAGTTTCGTTGAACACTAGCGCTGTCGAGCGGCCGGATTTCATTAATCAATCGTCTGAGCGATTCGGCAATCAATGCATCGTGGTTGCCATTGATGCGAAGAAGGTGGCCAAGTGGCCAAGTGGCCAAGTGGCCGGATGGGAAGTCTACACGCATGGTGGGCGCAAACCCACGGGCAAGGATGCGGTACAGTGGGCAAAGGAAGCGGAGCAGCGCGGCGCTGGAGAAATTCTGCTCACCAGCATGGACCGGGACGGCACGAAGGCCGGCTACGATCTGGAATTGACGGAAGCCATCAGTTCAGCCGTCAGCATTCCAGTCATCGCTTCGGGCGGGGCAGGCACCCTGCAGCATTTTGTCGATGCGCTCACTAGTGGTGGGGCAGATGCGGCCCTGGCCGCCTCGCTCTTCCACTTCGGTGAGCTGTCGATTGGCGATGTGAAACGGTATTTAGCCTCCCACCACGTTGTGGTACGCTCATAACATGACCGCAAAGATGAAGAGCTATGAGTCATTGGTCGATGTGCTCCATTTTGACCAGCAGGGGCTGATTCCGACCGTCATCCAGGATGCTGGCACGAAGCAGGTGCTGACGCTGTGCTACCTGAACCGCGAGGCGATCAAGAAGAGCCTGGAGACGGGGTTGGTCTACGTCTTCCGCCGCTCACAGAGTGCGCTGATGAAGAAAGGCGAAACCTCCGGCCACATCCAAACGATCCGTGCGGTCCACGTCGACTGCGAGGGCAAGTCGCTGCTGCTGTTGGTCGCGCAAAAAGTCGCCGGCTGCCACACGGGATACGTGACGTGCTATTTTCGTCGCCTCAACTCTAAAGGGAAACTGGTAACCGTAGGCCGCCGCGTGTTCGATCCCTCGAAAGTCTACGCATGATTCACATTCATCCCACGGAAGCTGAGTTTCTGAGATTGGCCAAGCAGGGCAATGTCATCCCGGTGTACGGCGAGCTGCTGGCGGATCTGGAAACACCGGTCAGCGCGTTCTTGAAGCTCGACGACGGGCGCTTCAGCTACTTGCTGGAGTCCGTCGCAGGAACAGAGAAAGTCGCGAGATTTTCCTTTCTTGGCAGTCGTCCTCGGATGCTCATCACGGCCACTGGTCGTCACATGGAGATCTCGTCCTTGAGTCATGGCCGGGTACAGGTGAAACGGTTTGAGACGAAAGATGATCCGCTTGCAGAGATTGAAAGGCTCATGAGCCAGTTTCGATTCGTGCCGGTGCCAGGGCTTCCGCGCTTCACCGGCGGGTTGGTCGGGTATCTTGGCTACAACACCGCGCGGTTTCTTGAGCGGCTGCCGCCGCATCAGATCGACACGCTCCGCGTGCCCGACCTGATGCTGATGCTGACCGGCACGATGGCGATCTTCGATCATTCGCAGCATAAACTCCTGCTCGTTGCAAACGTCCAGACGGATCGCGCGAATGCTCGGGCCGCGTACCGTCAGGCGGTGCGGGAGGTTCATGAGATGGCGTCACGATTGCGCGGGCCCCTGCCGAAGAGCCTGCGCCGACGCGCAGGACGACCGCAGACCGTGCAGGCCAATATTCCACGCGCGGAATTTGAGCGGATGGTGGCGAAGGCGAAGGAGCATATTCGCTCCGGCGACATCATCCAGGTCGTCGTATCGCAGCGGCTCCAGCGGAAGGTGTCGTGTCAGCCGCTGGATATCTATCGGATGTTACGGTCCGTCAATCCATCGCCGTACATGTTTTTGCTTCGGTTCGGTTCGATGGCGTTGGTGGGGGCCTCTCCGGAAATGTTGGTGCGCTGCGAGGACGGGCAGCTTGAGACGCGTCCCATCGCCGGCACGCGGCGTCGGGGAGCCACGGAACGGGAGGATGAGCGTCTGATCCATCAATTGCTGAGCAGCCCCAAAGAGCGGGCTGAGCATTTGATGCTGGTGGATCTTGGCCGCAATGATGTGGGGCGCGTGGCAGTTGCCGGCTCGGTCAAGACGCCGGAGCTGATAGTGATTGAAAAATATTCCCATGTGTTGCATTTGGTCAGCAGTGTGACGGGCAAGCTGAAACCAGGCAAAAACGCCTTCGATGTGTTGCGCGCGACATTTCCTGCGGGCACCGTGGCCGGAGCGCCCAAAATCCGGGCGATGGAAATCATCGCCGATCTTGAACGGTATGACCGCGGCCCGTATGCCGGTGCGGTCGGCTATTTCAGCTACTCAGGCAATCTGGATACCTGCATTACGATCCGCACCGTGCTGGTGAAAGATAGCCATGCCTATGTGCAAGCCGGTGCCGGCATCGTCGCGGATTCCCAGCCGGCCCGCGAGTATCAGGAAACCCTCAGTAAAGCGCAAGGCATGCTGAAAGCCATCGAGTTAGCCGAGCAGCGATTTAGAAAGTGAGAGAGCGATATCAGATATCGAATGTGATATCTGATATCGCCTGGAGCGTCGAATGATCTTGATGATCGATAACTATGATTCCTTCACCTACAACCTCGTGCAATATCTCAGCGAGCTAGGCGAGGAGCTGGTGGTGAAGCGCAACGATGCCATTACGCCAAAGCAGGTTGCGCGGCTTCACCCTTCCAGCATCGTCATTTCCCCAGGGCCGGGAACGCCGTCGGACGCCGGCGTGTCGAATGAGCTGATCCGAACGTTTGCCGGCAGCATCCCGATCCTCGGCGTCTGTCTCGGCCATCAATGCATCGGCGAAGTGTTCGGCGGCGATGTGGTGCGCGCGAAGCGATCGATGCACGGCAAGGTGTCGAAGATCTTTCATGTCAAGGGAGGACTGTTCAAGGGATTGCCGGATCCGTTTGAGGCGACGCGCTACCATTCGCTCATTGTGAAGCGAGAAACCTTGCCGCCGGTGCTTGCCGTGACCGCCTGGACCTCGGAAAAAGAAATCATGGGGTTGCAGCATCGCCACGCCCCAGTGTATGGCGTGCAATTTCATCCGGAATCCATTTTGACCGCCGTCGGCAAAGATCTGCTCAAGAATTTTCTCGCCATGTCCCGCGCGTGTTCCCGCCGCACCAAGCGTTGATCATGCGATACGATCAGCCGCTGACCCCAGCGCAGATGCGCGAAGCGCTCGGCGCTATCATGGATGGCAGCACATCAGCCGAGAACATCGCGCAATTTCTCCGAACACTCGCGGCGCGCGGCGAGACCGCCGAGGAGATTGCGACAGCTGTCGAGGTGTTGCGTGAGCACGCGGTCCCGCTGCCGCTTTCGAAATCGTATGCGCTGTGCGATACGTGCGGCACCGGCGGCGATGGGCAGGGCACGATGAATGTGTCGACGGTCGCCGCACTCGTGGCGGCTGCGGCCGGCGTGCGGATGTCCAAGCACGGCAATCGCGCGGCCTCCAGCCGCTGCGGCAGCGCCGATCTCATGGAAGCGCTGGGGGTGAGTTTGGCGGCGAGCCCAGCGTGCGTCGCACGCTGCATCGAGGAACTCGGCTTCGGGTTTTGTTTTGCGCCGGCGTTCCACCCGGCCATGAAAGTTGTCGCCCCGGTCCGCAAAACCCTCGGCATTCGGACGATTTTTAACCTGGTCGGGCCGCTGGCCAATCCGGCTCCGCTGACCTTTCAACTCGTCGGCGTTTCAGAGCCACGGTTGATGCGTCCCATGGCCGAAGCTCTGTTGCGGTTGGGCATCCGCCATGGAATGGTGGTGCATGGCCGCGATGGGTTGGATGAAGTGACGACGACCGAGGTGACCGCCGCCATTGAGATTCGCGACGGCCGCGCGACCGAACAGCCGATTCAGCCCGAGACCATGGGCATTCCCCGAGTCGGTCTGGCGGCGTTGCGCGGCGGGGATCCGTCGCAGAATGCGCAAATCGCGCGCGAGGTCCTGGCTGGCCGGCCGTCGGCCTTTCGTGATATCATTGTGCTCAATGCCGCCTGCGCGATGTACGTGGCGGATGGCGCGCCGACCATCCAGGAGGGGCTAAGGAAGGCCGCCGCGGCGATTGATCAAGGAGAAGCCGCCAGGCTTCTCCAGCATCTGACGGAGTTGACGACCCATGCTTGAGGAAATTGTCTCCACAAAAGAACGGGAAGTTGCTGAAGCCAAGGCGCGCTTGCCATTTGAGGATCTGCAAGCCCGGGTGAAACACCATATCGCTGAGCGGGATTTCCGCAAAGCCATCCATGTGCCCGGGAAATTATCGCTCATCGCCGAGCTCAAACGCCGTTCGCCGTCCAAGGGCACGTTGCGCGAGCGGTTTGATCCGGTGAGTCTAGCCCAGGAGATGCAGCATGCCGGTGCCGCGGCACTCTCGGTCCTGACCGATGAGTTCTATTTCGGCGGCCATCTCGATTTTCTCAAAGATGTGAAGGATTTCACCGAGGTCCCGGTGTTGCGCAAGGATTTCATTGTGGACCCCTACCAAGTCTATGAAGCGGCCGCGCATGGCGCTGATGCCGTGTTGCTCATCGTGCGCCTTCTGACGGAAGACGTGTTGACCCAATGCATGCAGGCGGCCGATACCGCTGGCCTGGAGCCATGTGTGGAAGTGCATTCGGAAGCCGAGCTTCGAACAGCGCTGAGTGTTGGGACGCGCGTCATCGGCATCAATCACCGGGATCTGCGGACATTGAAGGTCGACCCCGCGCTGACCGAACAGCTCGTGCCAAAAATCCCGTCGGGAAAGATCATCATCGCCGAAAGCGGCATTCACACGCCTGAGGGCGTCAAGCGCATGAAGCAGCTGGGGGTCCATGCGGTATTGATTGGTGAAGCCCTCATGACCGCTCCAAGCCCGGGTGCTAAGATTAAGGAACTCTTCGACGGGACGTGGTAACGTGCGCCCCGTCGGTTTTGCCTACCACCCCTCATTTCTTCAGCACGATGCCGGGCCGGCGCATCCTGAGCAGCCGCAGCGAGTGCGGGCGATCGTCAGCCATCTGGCATCGTCGGACCTGTGGTCGTTGCTGATCCCGCTTGATCCGCAGCCCGCTTCGGACGAGACGCTTCAGCTCATACACCTCCCCTCCTATGTCGATCAGATCAAGCGCGCGTGCCAGCTCGGTCCGTCGGCGTTGGATCCGGATACCATCGCGTCGCCAGGCTCATGGGAAGCCGCCGCGCGGGCGGTGGGTGCGGTGACGCTGGCGATCGATGAGGTGGTCAGCGGCCGGCTCGCCTGCGCCTTTTGCGCGGTGCGTCCTCCTGGGCATCATGCGCTCGCCGATCGCGCCATGGGTTTTTGCTTGTTCAACAACGTGGCCATCGGGGCGCGGTATGCGCAGCAGCGCCATCATCTCAAGCGCGTGCTCATCGTCGATTGGGATGTGCATCACGGCAACGGCACGCAGACGATTTTTTACGACGATCCCTCCATCCTGTATTTCAGCACGCATCAGTTTCCCTTCTATCCGGGGACGGGGCGGCGAGAAGAGACCGGGCGTGGGGCTGGGGCGGGTTTCACCATGAACGTGGCGTTGCCAGCCGGGGCAGGGGATCGCGAGGTCATCATGGCATTTCAACAGCACTTGCTGCCGAAAGCGGGCGAGTTTCATCCGGAGCTCGTGCTGGTTTCGGCGGGATTTGACGCCCATCGCGACGATCCGTTGGCCGGTTTGGCGGTTACCGAAGCCGGGTATGCAGCATTGACGCGTATGGTGCGGCAGATTGCGGATCGGTGCTGCCAGGGACGGATGGTTTCGGTCTTAGAGGGCGGCTATGATCCTCGGGCGCTTGCGTGCAGCGTCGAGACGCACGTGCGCGAACTCCTTGCGCCGTGAGCGATGTTGGCGTTATCGCGTCGTCTTAAACGTTGACGTTGTGGAGTTGGCGATTTCTCCCGTGCTGCTTTGCGCGCGAACCTGATACGAGTAGCTGGTGGCTCGGGTCAGGCCGCTCAAGACCACCGTGTGTGTGGTCGCGCTGATGCTATCGGTGGCTGAGAGCGAGAGCGTGGTGGTTTTTCCTTTGCGGCCTGTCAAGCCATACCAGACCGCCCCGGTCGAGGGTGTGTTGCTCGTCCAGGTGATCGTCGCGGTGCTGGAGGTCTTGCTCGTCACCGCGTAGCTGGTGATGCTAAACGGGGCTTGTGGAGTGGTCACGGTGGCGACGTTGCTGGCAAGTGAGACATTGTTGGCCGCGTCATAGCCTTTGGTGGTATACGAGTAGGTCGTGCTCCCTGTGACCGTCGTGTCTGTGTAGGTCGTCGCGGTCGTCGTTCCCAACAGGGCACTGCCGCGGAAGACCTGGTAGCCAGTGACCCCCACGTCATCCACCGAGGCCCCCCAGGATAGATTGACCTTGGTGCTCTCTGGAGCACTGGCGGTGAGATTGGTTGGGGCGCTGGGTGCAGTCGTATCGAGCGTTGGCCCCGAGGTGCTCTTTGCTAACGCCACCGCAGCCCCAGCATCGACTCGTCCCCATCCGAAGTACGGATCCCAACCGGCAGCACCCAGATCCTTCGCTGATCTGAACAGGATGTCTTCGACTTGATCAGAAGTGAGCGTGGGATTGGCTGACCAAATGAGTGTCACAACCCCTGCAGTCACGGGAGAGGAGAACGACGTGCCGGAAACTGATCCTGTCCCGCCACCCCGCGTAGTCGTCAGGATCGACACGCCAGGAGCAGCGATGTCCACGTGGTTGCCATAGGAAGAAAAACTTGCCTTTGCATCGTTGCTGTCCGTCGCCGAAGCAAACAGCAGGTCAGGAACTGAGGCGCAGCCAGGATCTCCGCCCGTATTATCAGCTCCGACCACGACCCACCCGTTTTTATTGCGCATATAATTGCCAGCACTGGCAATTGTGGAGCTCTGACAGACGCCTCCGAAACTCACATTCACGGTTTTGGCCCCGCGATCGGCGGCATAGGTGATCGCGTTGGAGATTGTGGAATAATAGGCATACCCACTGGCGTCGCTAACACGCAATGGCATGATCTTGGCATCCCAGGCCAGTCCCGCGACCTGCAGGGCATTGTTGCCAATCGCGGCTTGTGTACCAGCCACCTTGGTCCCATGTCCATGCACATCTGACGTATCCGAGGTGTTGTCATAAAAGTTCCATCCTGGGACCATATGGGCGGCCAGATCGGGATGGGAGGCATCGACGCCTGTATCCGCGATGCCCACGGTCAAATTCGCCCCAGTCGCGTGATCCCAGGCGAGCGCTGAGTTGATCTTGGTGTGGTGCCATTGACTCGAGATGCTGGGGTCATTAAGGATGGCGATTGGTTCGCATCGCCCATCAATTTCCATGAGCTCAAGTTTGTCCTTCTCTTTGGCTCTCAATCGATCCAAGACTTCCTCGCGGGTGTCCTCGTCAGACACCTGCATCACGTGCACGCCAAGTTGTTTGATCTCACCCGCAGCCTTGAGGCGATGCCGCCTGAACACATCTTGTCGCTTCGCAGAGCTGACAGAGGGTTTGAATTTGACTATGATGAAGGCATCGTGAGGGTCTGCCGAGGAATTATCGCTTGCGGCGTCGAGCGGTAGGGGAAGCATGAGTAGGAGAGCGATCAACCCCATCGCGACAACCATGGCCCGCTCTTTCATTCTTGCTGCCCTATGGGTAAGGTGAACACTCTGCACGTGCTTAGCGCCGCAGCGTCTTAAACGTTGAGACGGGAGAGCTCACGCTTTCGCCGGTGCTGCTTTGGGCACGAATCTGGTAGCTGTAGCTCGTCGCCTTCGTCAAGCCACTCAAGACCACCGTGTGTGTGGTCGCACTGATGCTATCGGTAGCGGAGAGTGATAGCGTGGTTGTCGCCCCTTTGCGGCCGGTCAGACCGTACCAGACGGTACCGGTCGACGCTTTGTTGCTCGTCCAGGTGATCGTCGCGGTCGTCGAGGTCTTGCTCGTCACCGCGTAGCTGGTGATGCTAAACGGCGCTTGCGGGGTTGTCACCGTCGCCACATTGCTGGCGAGCGAGAGATTGTTGGCCGCGTCATACGCCTGGGTTGTGTAGGAGTAGGTGGTCGAGGCCGCCACAGAGTTATCAGCATAGCTCGTGGACGTGGTTGTCCCCAGCAGGCTGCTGCCACGAAAGACCTTGTAGCCGCTGACCCCGACGTTATCCGTCGAGGCTACCCACGACAAACTGACTTGGCTGCTCGTCGGAGCCGTGCCAGTCAGATTCGCCGGAGCGCTTGGCGCGGTGGTATCCGGTGCGGGTGCTGAAATCGTCAAGGCTTTGGCCACCGCAGCCGCGGCATCGACCCGGCCCCAACCGTAATACTGATCCCATCCAGCCGTTCCCAGATCCTTGACGGTGGTGAATAACGTATCCTGGGCTTGCGACGGACTTAACCCCGGATTGGCCGACCAGATGAGCGCCAGCGCGCCGGCGGTATTCGGGGAGGCAAATGAGGTTCCGGAAACCGCGCCATAGCCGCCTCCATTGGTCGTCGTATAGATGGACACCCCGGGAGCTGCCACATCCACAGAATTGCCGTATGTCGAGAAACTCGCCCGCGCATCGGCGCTGTCGGTGGCCGCGGCATAGACCTGTGTTGAATTACCACTGCAGGAATCCAGCGCTCCGGTGTTACCGGCCGCGACGACGGTCAAGCCCCCTTTATTAAAGAGGTATTGGCTCGCCGAAGCGATGGTGCTGCTGCTGCAAACACCGCCAAAACTCACATTGACCAATTTGACCCCATGATCCGCCGCATAGGTGATCGCATTCGAGATCGTAGAAGAGTAACCGTATCCACTCGTATCGGTGACCCGAAGCGGCATGAGCTTGGCATTAAACGCGACTCCAGCTACCCCGACGGCATTGTTGCCGATCGCCCCGGCACTGCCGGCCACTTTCGTCCCGTGGCCGTACACATCGCTGGTGGTGGAGTTATTGTCGTAGAAGTTCCATCCCGGAACCAGGTGCGAAGCCAAATCCGGATGCGTCGGATCGATGCCGCTGTCGGCAATGCCGATGGTGATGCCTGAGCCGGTGATAGTATCCCACGCCGCCGGCGCGTTCATTTTCGGCAAATGCCACTCGCTCGAGTAGGTCGGGTCATTGGGAATCAGGATGGGTTCATGAGCCGCATCAATCTCAACGGACTCAATCTTACCCGCATCCTTCATGCGCAGGCGGTCCAGCGCTTCCTCCCGGGTGTCCTCGTCAGACACCTGCATCACGTGCACGCCAAGTTGTTTGATCTCACCCGCGACCTTGAGGCGATGCCGCCTGAACACATCTTGTCTCTTCGCAGAGCTGACAGACGGTTTGAATTTGACGAGGATGAAGGCGTCATGCGGATCGGCTGGTCGTTCATCGTTCGCCGCATTGGCTGATGAGGAGAGACCAATTATCAAAGCGACGAATCCAACAATGCCGGCATATCCTACCAACCGATTTCGCATCTTTTCCATCCCAGCCTCCCGTGTTAAAATGTTATAAAGAAAAATGCCGAACCACCGCTCCTTCGGTAGCTCGGCAATCCTGTCTGAAATCGTTGTCGCTCTTCGGCAGCTAGGCGATCCGTTTCAGAGGACCCGTAGCTTTGCGCCCTCACGTTACCGTGAGTTTGCCTTTATCGGGAGTTTTTACTTTTTTAACTTCTATAAGAACTATACCTGATCAGTCATTGCGTTAACAATAGGGCAGGTGTCGATGGTCACTAATCGCCATATTGATGGCGCGATTCGAACGTTGAAGCGGCTCATCTGCCAATGGCAGGAGCCGGTGGTCGGCCACTACAAGGCCGATCCGTTTGCGACGCTGATCAGCTGCTTGCTCAGCCTGCGCACCAAAGACGCCGTGACGCAGGTTGCCTCAGAGCGGCTGTTCCGCCTGGCCGCAACCCCGCAGCAGATGCTCAGGCTATCGATTCCGACAATCGAGCGGGCGATCTATCCCGTCGGCTTCTATAAGACGAAGGCCAGGACGCTTCACACCGTCTGCCAGACGCTGATCGATCGCTATCAGGGCCAGGTGCCGTCGATGCTGGAGGAGCTGTTAACGATCAAGGGCGTTGGGCGCAAGACGGCGAATCTCGTCGTGACGTTGGCGTTTCGGAAAGATGGCATTTGTGTCGATACTCACGTCCACCGCATCAGCAATCGCTGGGGCTATGTGCGCACGAAGACGCCGGAGCAGACTGAGATCGCGCTGCGCAAAAAACTGCCGCGCCGCTATTGGCAGATCTATAACGATCTGCTCGTGACCTTCGGCCAAAATCTGTGCCATCCCACCTCGCCCTGGTGCAGCCGCTGCCCGCTTGAGCGCCAGTGCGCCAAGATTGGCGTCACTTATTCTCGTTGACACCTAGACTTCCGTCTGGTATATCAAAGGCCATATCTGCTTTTATATGGACTTTTCATATCTGATATTGGGTAAGGCGGGGGATATCTGATATCGATGGAAGAGCTAGGGGAGCTGGTGGAGGTGGAGGCGCGGTTTGGAACGCGCGGCATGCGGCCGGTGGCGTTGGTCTGGCAGGGGCGGCGGCGCATGATCCGGCAGGTGACGTGCGTTTGGAGCGAGCGTGATGGCGTGCTGCTGCACCGGTGCTTTGCGGTCACCGATGGGCAGACGCTCTACGAGCTGCGATTTGACACGCGGGCGCTGCGTTGGCAGTTGATGAAGATTGCGTCGGAGGGCGCCTCAGCATAAGATAGACCCAGACCAAGGAGGTTCCGATGTGGTTCTTGCTCATTGTGGCGGTTGTGGCGGTTTGGTTGGTCGTGATCTATAACGGGTTGGTGCGATTGCGCGTGCGGGCGGACGGGGCCTGGTCGGACATCAATGTCCAACTGAAGCGCCGCTACGACTTGATTCCGAATATCGTGGAAGCGGTCAGAGGCTATGCCACGCATGAGAAAACGCTCTTCGTGCAAGTGACGACGGCGCGCTCGCTGGCGATGCAAGCGAATGGTCCGAAAGAGAAAGGCAACGCTGAAGGCATGCTCGCGACCTCGCTCAAAACGCTCTTTGCGGTGGCGGAAAATTATCCGGAGTTAAAGGCGAATCAGAATTTCATGAGCCTACAGCAGTCGCTCACCAACGTGGAAGATGCGCTGCAGAACTCCCGCCGCTACTACAACGCCGTCGTGCGCGACTACAATACCCAATGCCAGCAAGTGCCCACCAGCCTCATTGCCACCATGGCCGGATTTACGTCCAAAGAGTTCTTCCAGCTCGAGAGCTCGGAAGAAGCGAAAGCACCGAAAGTTTCCTTTTCCTAACGCTTGCTCGTGTCGATGAAACGCTTCGGGTCCACGCTTGCGTTCTTCATTGGCTTTCTTCTGCCATCGTTCGCCTACGGCTGGGAGATCGCCAGCTTTGAGACGCGCGTTGCCATCCATCGAAACGCCACGGCGACGGTCACCGAAACGATCGTCGCGGATTTCGACGGCGAGTCCCGCCACGGACTGTTCCGCGACATCCCCATCCACTATACCGACCGCGCCGGCCAGCATTTTCGGCTACGGCTGCGCGTCACCTCGGTCACTGACCAGGCCGGCCGCCCCTGGCCGTATCGGCTGGAATCGGCCGGACGCTACCAGCGCGTCCGGATCGGCGACCCGGATCGCTACATCACCGGCGAGCAGACGTATCGCATCGTGTATCAGGTGGAGCGCGGCGCGATCCGGTTTTTTCCGGATCACGATGAGTGTTATTGGAATCTCACCGGCAACGAGTGGGCCGTGCCGATGCGGCAGGTTCACGCGGAAATTTCACTACCGGCCGCAGCAAAGCAGTTGCGCGCCATCGCCTTCATCGGTCCGTACGGCTCAACCGAACAGTTGCAGCAGATCCGAACGACGAGCACGCAAGTGATTCTTGATCCGCCTCGGCCGCTTGGCTCGTATGAAGGGTTAACCGCCGTGGTTGGATGGGAGAAGGGTCTTGTCCACTCGCCATCACCGGCCCAAGTCTTTTCCTGGTGGATCCGCGACAACTGGGTCTATGGCATTCCCTTGGCGATCCTCGGTTTCATGACCTGGTTGTGGTGGGTGCGGGGTCGTGATCCACAAACCGGCGAGTCCATCGTCGTGCAATACGAGCCGCCGGATGGATTAACGCCCGCCGAGATGGGCACGCTGTTGGATTACAAAGCCGGCCTGCAGGATGTGACCGCCACACTGATCGATTTAGCCGTGCGCGGGTATCTCACCATTGAGGTGGCCTCCACGCGCTGGTGGAACCGGGATTATCGATTCACGCGGCGCAAAGACTTCTGGGACGACCCCGCTCTGGCACTCCACGAACGCAAGATGTTGAAGGGTATTTTCGGAAGCGGCAACGCCGCCGGCTACGACACGCGGTTGCTCTCCGAGCTGGAAATGAAATTTTATGACACCTTCGCTGAAGTGAGGTCATCGATTTATGACGCGCTCATCGCCAAAAAATATTTCGACGGCGACCCCAACACGATTCGCACGTTGTACCTCCTCGGAGCCGCGGGGGTCGGTGTGGGCGTCTGGATATTGCTGATGCTGTATCGCACCTCTCGAGGCGAGAGCGTGTTTCTTCCTGAGTTCATCGCGGCTGGGCTATCCTGGCTTGCCATGACTCTTTTTGCGGTGGTGATGCCCCGCCGCACGCTGAAAGGTGCGAAGATCCTGAACAAAGTGATTGGGCTTCGGGAGTTCCTCTACCGGGCTGATCAGGACCGGGTCCGACGGATGAATGATCCGAGCCTGTTTGAGCGGTGCTTGGCATACGCGATGGTGTTTGGAGTGGCTCACCAGTGGGCGCGGGCGTTTGAAGGGCTCTACACGCAGCCACCCACCTGGTATGTCGGCGATTGGCAGACGTTCTCTCCAACGCAGTTGAGCCATGATCTCACTCGGGCGACCTCCTCCATGGGACAAACGTTTACATCAGCGCCGCGCTC